>JANJWY010000105.1 GCA_024709285.1 Erysipelotrichaceae bacterium | reverse complement strand
TGACGCAACATATCTTCCGGAATACCGATAGCATCTGCCAGTTTACCACCATTTTCATTGATGATTTTCACATATTCTTGTGAAACACTGGAAGCACCATGCAATACTATTGGAAATTCAGGTAAACGGCGTTGAATTTCTTCAAGAATATCGAAACGCAGTTTCGGATCTTGTCCCGGTTTAAACTTGAATGCGCCATGGCTGGTTCCGATGGCAATCGCCAACGAATCAACTCCTGTACGCTTAACAAAATCTTCTACCTGATCCGGATTGGTATAATGAGCATCTTCATCTGAAACATTGACATCATCTTCAACACCGGCCAATTGGCCCAATTCACCCTCAACGGTTACACCGTGAGCATGTGCATATTCAACGACCTTACGGGTCAGAGCAATATTTTCTTCATATGGCAAGTGAGATCCATCAATCATCACTGACGTAAAACCGGAGTCAATACATTGTTTACATAATTCAAACGTATCCCCGTGATCCAAATGCAAGGCAATCGGGATATCACTTTCCAACACAGCAGCTTCGACCAGCTTGGTCAAATACGTCGGATTCGCATATTTGCGGGCACCCGAAGATACTTGTAAAATGACCGGAGACTTCAATTCATTCGCAGCTTCAACGATTGCCTGAATGATTTCCATGTTATTAACATTAAACGCACCAATCGCATATCCGCCTTCATAGGCCTTTTTAAACATTTCTTTTGTAGATACTAAACCCATCTTGTAATCCTCCTTTTATCAAACCTTATTTTACGACATTTTTAGAGAAATTGAAAGAAGCGCGCACAAATCCATAGAACAGCGGATGAGCACGGTTGGGACGAGATTTGAATTCAGGGTGGAACTGACATCCCACAAACCACGGATGATCCTTTAATTCGACAATCTCAACCAAACGTCCGTCCGGCGATACACCGCTGAAAACAACGCCCTTATCTTCCATGACAGAACGATATTTATTGTTAAACTCATAACGATGACGATGACGTTCTAATATTTTACTCGATTGGTAAACCGATTCTGTCTTCGTTTTTTCACTGATCACGCACGGCCAGTTTCCTAAGCGTAGTGTTCCCCCCATATTCACCACACCGTTTTGATCCGGCATTAAATGAATGACTTGATCCGGTGATTGAGGATCCCACTCCTGAGAATTTGCTAACGGATAGCCGCAGACATTGCGCGCATACTCTATCATCGCAATTTGCATTCCCAGACAAATACCGAAATACGGGACCTTATTTTCACGCGCATATTTCGCGGCCGCAATCTTACCTTCAATCCCGCGACCCCCGAAACCACCAGGAACCAAAATTCCATCGACGCCTTCCAGGTGTTTCGTAATGTTTTCAGGACTTAATTCCTCAGAATTGATCCAACGGATAACGATTTTCGCACCTACCGGATACCCGGCATGCTTCAACGACTCCGCAACCGACAGATAAGCATCATGCAACTGAACATATTTACCGACCAATCCAATCGTTACCGTATGAGGAAGATTGTTAGCCATATCGATCATAGCTTTCCACTCCGTCATGTCCGCTTTCGGAACATCCAACGACAGTTTATGAACGACATAATCATCAAATCCCTGTTCTTGAAAAGAAAGAGGAATTTCATAAATATTATCAAAGTTTCTTGATTCAATGATTGCATGTTCGCGAACATCACAGAACAAGGCAATTTTCTTCTTCATATCCGGTGTCAACGCTTCATCAGATCGGGTTACGATGATATTCGGCTTGATTCCCAATGACATCAGCTCTTTAAAACTGTGCTGGGTCGGTTTGGTCTTCATTTCATTACTGGCCGGAACTTTGGGAATCAATGTCGTATGAATGAACACGACGTCATCCCTTTCATTATCCGAATGAACCTGACGGGCAGCTTCTAAAAACGGCAGCGACTCAATGTCACCCACGGTTCCGCCAATCTCAGTGATGACGACATCCGCACCGGATTCACGGGCGGCCTCATAAACCTTCGACTTGATTTCATCGGTAATATGCGGAATGACCTGAACGGTCGCACCTAAGTAATCGCCGCGGCGCTCTTTGGTAATGACATTCATATAGACACGACCGGCCGTAATGCTGGCATTCTGTGTCAGTTCTTCATCCGTAAAACGTTCATAGTGACCCAAATCAAGATCCGTTTCCGCTCCGTCTTTGGTGACAAAAACTTCACCATGCTGATAAGGAGACATCGTTCCCGGATCAACATTGATATACGGATCAAATTTTTGCATAAAAATCTTTAATCCGCGGTTTTTAAGCAGACGTCCCAACGACGTCGCGATAATGCCTTTACCAATACCGGAAACAACGCCTCCGGTAACAAATATGTATTTAGCCATATGCAACCCTCTCTTTTTTTACTAAAAATAAAAAGCGCCCCCTAAAACCAGGGGACGCTCTGCCCTTTATTATTCTAACAGAAGGCACCCATCGTTTCAAGAAAAATCAGAAGGTCTCTTCCTCGTTTTCTTCGACATAGCCATCGTAATCATCATCTTCTTCCACCTCTTCGGCATCTTCACTGACCTCATCATCAAGATCGACATCATCATCAATCAAAATTGAGCTGGTATCAAAGTGAGTATCCTTATACTTATAATTTTTACGAAGATCCCATTTGTTATCCGGCAATGCCGTAAAACGGGTATCCAACATCATAGCAGAATAAAATTGCGCAATCTTGTTTTCAGCTTGTGACTGTGTAAAAGCCAGGCGTGTACATACCTCTGACCATAAGACTGTAAATGGTACTCCGTTTTTGTTTTGCATATATTCATATGCGATATCTGTCATCGATTTATTACTCATCTTTTCCTCCCCTAGGTTACATCCGTTCAACTGGTTCAACACCGATCAGAATTAAGGCATTGTGTAAGGTGATTTGTACTGCTTTCACCAATGCAAGGCGCTGTGACGATAGTTCAGGTTTTTCCATATCCAATACATAGCAATCATTATAGAAACTATGGAACAATTGCGCAAGCCGTTGAATATAATTACACAGTTTATGCGGTTGGCGAGTATTTGCGCTATCCGCAACAACGGATGGAAACTCATTTAACTGCTTTAATAATTCTACTTCTTTTTCATGATTAATCAACTCAAAATGCGTTGCCGGAACGATTTTTTCTTGCTGACGCAAAATCGAACACAGACGGGCATGAGCATACTGCGCATAATAGACCGGATTTTCATTGGATTGCTTGGTAGCCATATCCAAATCGAGATCCATATGTGTGTCCGCTGCCCGCGAAACAAAGAAGTAGCGGATTGCATCGACACCGGCAGTTTCAATCAAGTCTTTGAGTGCCACGGCCTTACCGGTACGCTTAGACATCTTGAACTCTTCGCCATCTTTGATCATCCGTGCCATCTGAATGATATCCACATCCAGATCCTCTGCCGGATAACCCAACGCCTGAATCGCGGCTTTCAATCGCATGATATAACCGTGATGGTCAGCACCCAAGAAATCTACCAGTTTTTTATATCCGCGATCCTTCTTGTTTAAATGATAAGCAATATCAGGCATCAGATACGTATATAACCCATTCCCGCGAACCAACACCCGATCCTTATCATCACCAAACTGCGTCGTTTTAAGCCATACCGCATCCTCATGGACATAAGTCATCCCATTGTCCACCAACTGCTGTAAAGCTTTCTCAACCAATCCGCGATCATAAATGCTTTGTTCCGAAGTGTAAACATCGAATTCAACCCGAAACAACTTCAAATCATCCTTCAGTTTCTGAAGTTCAGCCACAAGACCATACTCTTTAAAGAACAACACATTGTCCTGAGGATCTTCTTTCGATTTGATGTCTCCGATTTCAGACTTTAACGTTGCGGCGATATCAATAAGATCTTTACCGAAATAACCGTCTTGAGGCAATGGCAGATCAACTCCGCACGCCTGATAATAACGTGCTTGCAATGACAGCGCCATATTGTTTATCTGATTGCCGGCATCATTGACATAAAATTCCCGGGTAACATCATATCCCGCGAACTTCATGATCCGTGTGACCGAATCACCGATCGCGGCTCCTCGGGCATGTCCGGGATGTAAATCGCCCGTCGGATTTGCCGAAACATACTCGACATTCACCTTGAGCCCGTTACCTGAAGCGGTTTTCCCGTAATCATCCCCGGCATCCATGATTTTGCCGATCAATTGAGCCAATGATCCTTTTAATATGAAGAAATTGATAAATCCCGGTCCGGCAATCTCGGCCTTTTCAACATCTGCCATCGAATGATCAAATCCGCTGACCAACGCAGAAGCGATTTCTTTGGGATTTTTCTTGAATACCTTTGTCAAACGCATCGCAACGTTAGTCGCATAATCGCCATGCGCTTTATCCTTCGGCAACTCAATGACAATATCGTCTAACGACAAATCATGGTCAAACACGTTCTTGACAGTTGACTGAATCATCGTTTTTAAGTTTTGTTCAATTTGATTCATGGATATCCTCCTTTATTTCCCACTTCATTTCAATGCGATCAATGACGTCCGCATCGACCATCAGTTCATAATCAACCAGAATCAACTCCCTTTCAATGATGACCCGATGAGTCATGACATTGAAAAGATGTCGGCCTAAGGTAGATTTGATGGATATCGAAGTAGGCGTAAGGTGTTGCCAGGTGCACGAAGTGACCGATTCACCCTGACGAAGACAAGTAATGATCTGATCATTCACTTCCAACGTTACTCTACAGTTATCATCATTGGCAGACTCATGATACATCAATGAAATCCCGTCGGAAAACTGAGACAAATATGCTTTGCCCAGATGAATGACTTCGCTTTTTCCATCACTGACGGATTTGCGCGTTACTCTGCAGATGACAGGATGCAAGTGTTTCATATCATACCTTTTTCTTCTTGAATTATATAGAAACGTCAATGATTGTCAAGAGAATTAAGTTGATTCTTTGATAAATTATGGACACAAGAAAAATATGTAACCCTTAATCAAACTTATATAGTGAAAACCGAACCATATCGTGCATATTATATTCAGAAGAATAGAAAACAACGGCCTTTCAGCCGTTGTTTATCAATGCTTCAATATCATCCACAGACTTTACAATACATTCACTCAAATTGCGATACCCATCCTCAGTCACAAGTACGTCATCTTCAATCCGGATGCCAATCGACTCTGCTTCTACATACAATCCCGGTTCAACTGTAATGACATTCCCGGCAGCCAACACCATATTCTCAATCTGACCGACATCATGAACGTCCATGCCCAGAAAATGTGAAACACCATGATAATAGTATTTGAATATTTCATTGCGATCACTGATTAATCCGATTTCCTTTAATCGCTTTTCATATACATTGACCACGACGTCATTCAGTTCTTTCAACATGACCCCAGGTTTGATCTTCGCAAACACAGCCTCCATCGCTTCTAAGACAATGTTGTACAGAATCTTCTGTCGGTCACTGAATTTGCCAGATTTCGGAAATGTCCGGGTTATATCCGAGTTATACAAATCCTTGGATGCACCCATATCACAAAGAACCAATGCATCCTCTGCCAACTCCCCATCATTTTCAACATAATGCAACACCGTTGCACGCACACCGCCGGCCACGATCATATCAAAAGCCGGGGCAGCACAATTTCTCTTCAACTCATATTCAAACTCTGCTTGTAATTCATATTCATATGTCAGATGCTTTGAACGTTTGGTCATCCGTTCAAACGCTGCTTTTGTAAGCAAAATACACTCTTCAATCTTCTTGACCTCGTCCTCAGATTTCACTGTCCGCATCGCCGCAATCTTCGGATAAATATCCTCGATGGCCAATGCCGGATGGGTGTCTCTAATCTTCTTGGCAAACAACTCTCCCATCAACGGGCGATCACTGAGATTCAGTCGTTCAAGATCAAGGTAAAGTCTGTTCACTCCCGCTCTTGTCAGCTGTGAAACAAACAATGCTTCAAATGCGGATAAATAAAGCACCGAATCGATCTGACTCAACGATTTTGCTTCATCGATGGAAATATACTTGCCATTCCACTTCTGTAAGGTCAAGTCGATATCCCGGACAAAAAGCGTAACTGAGGTACGATGTTGGAGTTTGACCATCATCAGCACGGCTTCAGGCTCATCAATGTTCGTCAGATATGCGAAATTACGGTTTACTGCAAAAGGGTATTCCCCATCAGCAGACCGCTTGACACCTTTACCCGCAAACAACACGGTCATACTGTTTAAAGGCAACTCCGATAGAAGCTGTTCTCTTCTTTGCTTATATTCATTGTTCATGATTCATCTCCATACATATTTTCGGGAAAAACATTCTCCGATCACTTTTATCCTCACCTTTGACTATGGCTTGCACGATTACCGATACATCCGACAGTTCACGAATCCGGCCGTCTTTTAACATGACCCAAATCATTGAACTCTCCTTGCCGCGATAGGGCTGATACGGCTGTTGCTTCGCACGATCCACAGTGAAATAATACTCTGATTCAAACCCGCAGGCTTCCACCTTCTTCTTCATCTCAGAAACAGCTTTCTCATTTTCAATGTCCAAATAACCAAATAAATCCCGTGTGAGTAAACGCCGGGCTAAATCGGACAGGATTTTGTCCGGATGTTTTTTGCATAATGACATGCCATACATAAATGCCGGTTCATCCATTGCGATATAATCCTCGATACGAACGGTTTCATCTCTTAAAAACGGCGTAAACATATCATAACCGGTAAGAGATAATGGATTTTTGTGATAAAGATCCTTCATCCTTCTGAAAAAACTTATCAATACAGCCTCAAAGCTTCTCGACACCGGATGATAATACACTTGCCAATACATATGGTAGCGCGCCATGATGTAATCCTCTACCGTATGCATACCGCTTTCCTTGACGACCAGCCGCTCATCCGCGACGCGCAATGTGCGTATAATACGTTCCAAATCAAATTGACCATAACTGGTGCCGGTAAAATACGCATCTCTTAGCAGATAATCCATCCGATCGGCATCCAACTGACCCGAAATCATTTGAGTCAGCAGCTTATTAGCATATCGATGAGCGATAATGTCCGCTACTGCTTTTGGAAGGTTCACATCGGCATCATATAAAATTTTATGAATCTTACTCTCGCCCAACAGAATCTGCTCAGTATAAAACTCATGGTGTTGATTTTGAATTAACTCAAAAGCATGCGAGAAAGGTCCGTGACCAAGATCATGCAATAAGCCCGCAAGCATAACAGCAACCCGTTCAAACTCACTCAAATGTTCTTTGACCCCTTCAACTTCCTCAACCATCCGCCGAACAATCTCATAAACGCCTAAGGAATGAGAAAAACGGGAATGCTCGGCCGTATGATACACTTGAAAAGTCGGACCTAACTGATGTATCCGTCGTAACCGCTGAAATTCCGGTGAATCAATGCTATCCCAAATCACCTTGTATTGAATATGGATGTATTCATGAATCGGATCACGCATGACCTTCTTCTCTGCCAGTAACTCAAACATGCGACCACCTCCCGCTTTTAAATTTGACTCAAACGTTTGCTTACTTCTTCTTTTCCCAAAAGATATATCGTACTCATCAGATCCGGTCCATGACACTGACCGGTCATCGCAGCACGCAAGCCCATAAACAAGGGCTTCCCTTTAACTTTGGTTTCATTTTTAACCGTATCCATTGTCAGTTTCAGGTTCTCAACGGTCCACTCCGATGGCAAATAATCAACAAATGCCTTAGCAATGACAGGTGTCGTCTCCCACGCCAGTGCTTCCTTTGCATCTTCTTCCAATACTTCCGGAGCAATAAAGAACAGCCGTGCCAACTCCGTGATTTGATGACCATAGGACAGTTGATCATGGAACAAGGCAATGAGTTTTTCTATCCAAGTCTCACTGCGATCTCTTAAATCAAACTCTTTCTCTAAAAACGGCTTACAAAGAGCAACAACCTCCGACAAGGGTAACTCTTTGATATACCGGTTATTCACCCATGTCAGTTTTTGTTTGTCAAACATCGATGGTGATTTAGACAGGCGTTTCTCATCGAAAACCTTGATCAGCTCATCATGAGAATAGATTTCCTGTTCTGTATCCGGCGACCAACCCAACAATGCCATGAAATTAAACATCGCCTGCGGTAAATATCCCAAATCTTTATACTGACTCATGTATTGCATGATGGAATTGTCCCGTTTTGACAGTTTCTTGCGTTGCTCATTAACGATCAGAGTCATATGAGCGAATTGCGGAATCTCCCAGCCAAACATCCGATAGAGCATCAGCTGTTTCGGCGTATTGGAAAGATGTTCCTCCCCACGGAAAACATGGGTAATGGCCATCAGGTGATCATCGATGACGACCGCATAATTATACGTCGGAATGCCATTGGCCTTAACCAACACCCAATCACCGATATCTTTCGCTTCAAAGGTCACATTGCCGCGAATCATATCACTGAAAGCATATGTTTCATTGTCTGGAACACGGATACGAACCGTATAAGGCAACTCCTTACGTTCATTCTCTTCTCTTTGTTCCTTACTTAAATGAAGACACTTGCGATTGTAGCGGGTCGCCGCATGACCGGCCTCCACTTGTTTCTGATAATCTTCATCCAACTCTTCCGATGTACAATAACACTTATAAGCATACCCCTTTTCAATGAGCCAATCGGTATGCTTCTGATATATATCCAAACGCTCCATTTGACGGTAAGGACCATAAGCCCCCGGATTTTTAGGTGATTCATCCGGATCGATGCCCAACCAGTGCATATAGTACAGCTGAGACTCTTCGCCCCCCTCAACATTGCGCTCAATATCCGTATCTTCAATGCGCAAAACAAAATCTCCGTCATAATGCTTGGCAAACAAATAGTTAAATAGTGCGGTACGCGCATTACCAATGTGTAAATGTCCGGTCGGACTCGGTGCATAACGCACACGAACTCTTTTCATTTCTACGATTTCCTCTCTAATAATACGATCGCCTGTGCCATCACACCTTCCTGGCGTCCGATAAATCCCAGTTTTTCACCACGGGTAGCTTTGACATTGACTTGCGATACTTTGCAGTGCAGCGCCATTGAAATATTTTTTTTCATTTCCTCAATATAAGGAGCGATTTTGGGCTTTTCAATCAAAATAAGGCTGTCAAGATTGACGATTTGGTAACCCTCATCATCCATCAACTGCCATGTCTTCATCAGCAGGAGCATCGATGATATCCCTTTGTACGCAGGATCGGTATCCGGAAAATGTTTTCCAATGTCTCCCAATGCCATCGCACCGATGATAGCCTCGCATATCGCATGCAAAAGCACATCCGCATCGGAATGTCCCAATAAACCTATAGGATGATCAATAGTCACACCCCCCAAAATCAGCGGTCTGCCCTCAGTAAAAGCATGAATATCCGTGGATTGTCCAATACGCACAAAATCACCTCGTTGCTTCAGTTCATTCCTATTATATCATTTTCAGGTTTTTTTCACACCTCACAACCAAAGCAAAAGTCTGCCACTGGCAGACTAACATTGTACGACAGAGACAATTTTCCCTAGTGCGCGTAAGTGCTCAGCAATACGCTCGATAAGACGAACCTTAAATCGAAGAGACAATGGCGAATAGGCGACTTGACTGTGCGCCGGATTATCTGCCAGCCCAGCCAGAAAAACGATTTCCGAACATTCAGACAACAACATCTGCACCATTTTGATAGCCCCATCCTTCGCCTCAATGCTGCATAGATGATCGAGTTGCTGCTTTGAAGCCACACAATCAACCAGTAAGTCTCCGACTCGCCCCAACGTAAGGACTCCTTCTGTGACTAAATCAATACCTCGAATCATGGCCATCGGCGGTAAGTCACTGTTAAGCGAAATATTCTCATCAAGTTGTATTTCTTCTTTCAAAAACCGCGAAACGATTTGTGCCGTTGTCCCCCCGCAAACGATTTTCTTTCCATCAGCTGATAACAGTTTCATAACGATGTCATAATCATCCTCCACTTTTCTCGGAGGACCGACCATAACGACCGTCTTGGTCCGATCGACAATACGAGCAACCAATACCGTTGAATCATCCATCGGCTGATTTCGATACAGATCATTGACAACAACCATAAGATTCTCACCGATATCCCTCGCATGATCATTGTTTCGCATGGTTGATCGCAGATGTGAAATCACATCTCTGCGCTTCCAACCGAAATTAAGAATCGTTCCTAATCCGGCATGCAAAACGCCATCCGAAACAAGTACGATCACATCATTGGGCTTGCATTTAAACCGGCTTTCAATCACCAACCGGTTTTGAATGTGGATGGAATGCTTCACCGCTTCGATTTCATTTCCATTGCGAAGGATGATTGCTTTGGGATTGTCAAACTCGATGAGCACAGCCTCGCCATTATTGAATATCTGAAGTGTCGAGAATGTGCTGTAAGCCACCTGACGTTCCTTACATGTCGGAAGGGTCGAGGTCAGCGTGTACACGGCTTCATGAAGTTCGACCCCGTTTTTCAGCATCTGTGCCAAAATCGTCGAGGTCAGCGTTGCCAAGATATTTGCTTTCACCCCGCTGCCCAATCCATCCGCAAGAACACTGATGAATGATTCAGGCGTATGTACGATAGCCACCTTGTCCCCACATAACTCCTCACAATATTTGTTCAATGAAAGATAAAACGAGTCTACAGCGACTTTCATTGTGATTCTTCCTCAACTGTTTTCTTCAGCTGCATAAGGGCAATTTTACTCTTCGCGGTGGTCTCCCCAAGCAGTGACGCAATTTCCTGAACGGTACGCATTTGCTCATCAATGACTTTCTGCGTTACATCCATGATCGTCTGCCGATATTCCTTGATTTTTCTTTCTTTATGCTTCTCCTCCGTTAAATCCATTAAAATCACAACATTGATATGCTGCTTCGCAATGGGGATCAGCGCATGGTGAAACGTCTTGTTTAAGTGGGGATATTCTTTGGTAAAATACCGGACATCCTGAAGCGATCTCAGTTGACTGCATATTTCTTCCGAAGGCAGTATGGCTTCGAGTGGCCAATGTACGACCGGATAATTGACACAATCCAGATACTCACGGGCTGCCGGGTTGATTTCCTTGATGAATTCATTCTCATCTACCACAATGATTCCATTTGGCGTATGTTCAATGATCAGATTGGAAATGGATTGCGCTTGTTCTAAAGCAAAGGGAAGGCACAAGTGCGGATCAGCCTTTCCATGCAAAACACCGACTGCCTTTGCTTTGCATGTCTCATAGCCGCAAGCTCCGCAGTTCAATTCATGTTCAATATCTGTTTTACCTAAACTGCGCAAAACCTGTTTGATTTGAAGAGTTGAAAACTCTGATAGAACCAACGGGTTTCCCTTATATTCGGTATAGCAATCGGATTGAATCTGATACACCGGCCAGCCATTGTTCTGATTGGTAACACTTAAGATCTGCTGAGCTTTCCATCGGCGTTGCTGACCCTTTTTTAACATCGGCCCACCCAGACAAGACCCGATACAAGCCGACATTTCTATAAACACATGTTCAATCGTATGATCGACGATGGCCTGCAGACATTCCATCAATGGCCCGATGCCATCAACCGTCATCAACGAATAATCACCACATCCGGAGGCAACGGTTTGGATGATTCCTCCGGTAACCGGGTAACTTCGCGATAAGTCTCCTATAAAACCGGCAGTAAAAAAGTCCTCTTTGTCCATATCAGCAAAATCAAAAACATCTTCGAATGTGAGTACGGCATCGATTTCATCACAATTCTCGCCTTCTTCAACTTTTGCAATGCATGGACCGATAAATACAATTTTATCATTCGGATATTTCTGCTTCAGCATTTTCCCCGAAGCACGCATCGGTGAGATCACCGGAGCTATTTGATCGACCAACTGAGGAAATCGGGTAGTAATCAGCTTCACGACAACCGGACAACAGGTAGACAGGATATTGGTCATCGTTGCTTGTTTACACAACTCTCGATAATGTGCGGATACCTCCGCTGCACCGATCGATGTTTCTTCCACACTGGCAAATCCCATGCGAAGCAATGTCTGTTTCACGCGCTCTTCGGTTTGCAGCAATCCGACAAAACTCGGTGCCAGACTGCAGTGCACTTTTTCACCCGACTTCAGCCAATTCTTTACACGATCGATGTCACTGTTGACTCTTTTTGCATCATGCGGACAGATAACATAACAGTTACCACACAGAATGCACTCTTCTTCAACGATTTCCGGTTTTCCGGTAGCAAAGCTGATCGCCTTCACCGGGCAGTTTCGCACACAGTGATGACAGTTTTTACAGTTCTTCTCTTGCAGATCGATGATGGTCATACTAGTTCAGTTCCTGTTGAATCAATGGCAGCAACAGAGTGTCAATATTATGCAACCCCAAACCGCTGACAGCTTGGCCATTGATCTTCACTCCTAATCCCTGAGAGCAAAGTCCCATGCAAAAAGCCCCTTTGACTTTGACCTTCTCTTCCCATTGGAACTGCTCGATCCATGCGTTGACATGTTCCACGACATTGTTCGCCCCTCGGACATAACATGAACTGCCAATACATATTTCAATGATTACCATGATTTGATCTCCTTTGTTGAATGTCGGTGCATATCGATGTCTTCAAATCCATATCGTTCAATCGTGTCTTTAATCGTTTTATGCTTGTGAGGTGAATTTTCCAGATCAAATCGGACTTTTACCTTAATGGAATTATCGATGATTGCCGGTCCGTTTCCGCATCCGCCCTTACACGACATTCCTTCCAGTATATCGGATGTAAATCTTCCGGCCTTCAGAATCATCAGCTGTTTCTTACACTCCAGACACCCATCGGCATATTCACCTTTGAACGTAAATCCGCCATCCTCGTTTGCTGCCTGTATCAACGCTTTTGACACGCCCTGACCAAAAGCAAAATTACGTCCGAACACACTTGCCTCTACGTGGGTTTCACATTTGATATCATTGAGGTATATCCGTTTGGCAACAAGCATGGCTGCCACTTCCTCATACGTAAGAACATAGTCAACATCCGGAAACATGCCCTCCGACATCGCTTCCTGTTTCTTAGCCACACACGGCCCAATGAATACGACCCCTGTTTTCGGATACTTCTTTTTCAACATTCGGGCCATAACGATCATGGGAGATGCCATCGTTGACATATTTTTTTCATATACACTTGGAAAATGCTGCTTTGCCAGATTCAAAAAGGCCGGGCAGCAGGAAGTCGTCATCGGTACTCCCTCTGACATTTTTTCCTTCAACTCGTTTTTTTCATACCAGGCCACCGCATCGGCTCCTGCCGCAACTTCTACGACATCCGTAAATCCAAGCATACGTATACCTGATTTGATTTGATCCAGATTCGCCGAGTCAAACTGACCTTGAATCGATGGTGCGATCATTGCAATCATCGGAGTTTCCAGATTTATTAGCTGAATGACCGGAACGATCCATGAGGTATCCTCAATGGCTCCGAAAGGACAGGCTGACTGACAAGCAGCGCAATTGATGCACTTCTCTTCATTGATCTGAGCGATTCCGTTTTCATCCATGGTAATGGCATCGACAGCACATGATGCTTTGCATGGACGGACAGTCTCGACGATGGCATGAAATGGGCATACTTTGACACAGGCTCCACATTCTTTACATTTGTCATAATCAATGATTGCCCGATCGGCACCCATGTGAACAGCATCAAACCGGCAAGCACTCATGCAGCTTTTAGCCATGCATTTTCGACAGTTGTCGGTAATTTGAATTTTCTTTATCGTACAACCGTCACACGCAGCCTCAAGCACCTGAACGATCTGCTTCGGACGAATATCTTCTTTGCGTCTTATGTTTGGTGATTTACCAATGGCAAGACGGGTTCTTTGACGAATGATTTCTCTTTCTTTGTACACGCAGCACCTGAAGTCTGCTTTTGTGGTTGGTATTAATTTATAAGCTAATTCATCCTCGATGTTTGGCGTACATGTGTTTTCATAGGCGCGGACAGCCACCTCTCTGAGCACATCAAACTTAAACTGTCTGGCCTCATGTTCAAATAATCCCATCGCCATCCACCTTTCGTTATTTATTTCACATATTTATTTATAACATACGCTTCTTCGTCTTTCAACTCATAATTTGATGACAGCGTTTACATTTTTCATAATTTTTTACAAAAACGATTTTTGGTATGTTATCATACATTTACAAGGAGGCGCTTATGAAATCAATTGCAATTTTCGGAACTTTTGCTCAAAGACAAGTTTTTACTACCCGGCATCCGGCGCTCCTTCCCTATCAAATTGCCAATGTTTCAACGGAAATCGGCGGATCTACGACCCATTTGGTGAATATTTTCCTGGATAGAAATTGGCAGACACATCTGATGACAAAACTCGGCAACGATATTGCTTCATTAACCTGTCAAAATGAACTCGAAGAAAAAGGCTGTTTCGTCTACGCGAAGCAAGAAGATATTCCTCTTACCAGTGAAACTGTCATTCGTACGCTTGACCATGAATACGTGCTATCTCTTCATGATTCCATTTCTGCTTTTAGTGCGAGTGATGACTTGCCGTATGCGGCCATTGCCCATTGTGACTATGGCATTATATCTGAGCGAAATGAAAAATTTGTCGAAAGTGTATTCCGCAGGGCACCGAATGTCAAGTGGATTTACAATCACACCTTTCCTAACCCTAATTTATTAAGGAATGTGCATGGCGTTTTACTCAATGAAAGTGAGTTCAATGTTTTGAACAAAGGATACAGTCTTGAACTGATGGGATTGATGATAACAAACATCGGAGTTCGCTGGCTGATTGTCCTGATGGATAATGGCGATATCATGTATTATACAAACAAGGCAGATAATACCTTTGCCGCTTTGGATAATTATGGTGCTAATGATGATAAACGAAGTGAATTTCTCTTGGAATTGCTTGAAAAACTTCAAGAAAAAGAAATCGAAGAAGCTATCCTCGATTTCCAATGTAAACTCAGATAAAGAAAAGGCGGAAATTTCCGCCTTTGTTATTATAATTTTACAAACTGTTCAATATCCAACACAAAGATCGTCGCTCCGCCAACCTGTACTTCAACAGGAAATGAAGCATATCGTCCAATGTCATATGAAGCCGTGGAGGGAACGATTTCCGTTCTGCGCTTACTTTCATTGCCTATCAGTTCGATGGCATGTTCAACACGGTCATCTTCAGTACCCACTATGATCGTCGTATTTCCAGATCGAAGAAAACCGCCGGTCGTAGCCAATCGGGTTACGGAATAGTTCTCCTTCGTTAAAGCAGCTGAAACGCTTGAACTGTCATCATTGGATACAATCGCCAGGATTAATTTCATGATTACTCCTCCTTATCTGTACTTCCATTTTAGCATAGAATCCAGAAAACTTCATCCAATCAAATCATACATTGAATCTGAAGTGCATGACATCGCCATCTTGGACGATGTATTCCTTGCCTTCGATACGCAATTTCCCGGCTTCTTTCAGTGCGCTTTCTGATTTATAAATCACAAAATCCTCATAAGAGTATGTTTCTGCTTTGATAAAACCCCGTTGGAAATCAGAGTGAATGATTCCGGCAGCAGCCGGTGCCTTGGTGCCGTTAATAAATGTCCAAGCACGTACTTCCTGAGGTCCGGCAGTAAAGAATGTGCATAAACCCAACAGTTTATAAGCAGACCAGATGATTTTATCCAATCCGGACTGTTGAATGCCCAATTCCTGAAGGAAAGCCAGCTTTTCTTCTTTTTCCAACATGGCAAGTTCTTCTTCGATTTTTGCACAAATCGGAATGACCTGATTGTTTTCCGCACGGGCATATTCAACGACTTTCAGATAATGCGGATTACTGTTTGGATCAACAATATCCTCATCTGACATGTTTGCGATGTAAATGACCGGTTTAGCAGTCAATAAGTGAAAACTCTTAAGAATGTTCTCTTCTTCTGCACTCAAATCCATGCTTCGAGCCATTTGTCCGGCTAAAAGAAGTTCTTGAAGACGTTTCAATAAGGCAAGTTCAAGAATAGCTTCCTTATCATTGGTTTTTGCTTTGCGCTCAACCTTACCCATCCGGTTTTCTACCGTAGACAAATCTGCCAGTGCCAGTTCAAGATGGATGATTTCGATGTCTCGGATGGCATCGACTTTACCTTCGACATGAGTGATCTGATCATCTTCAAAACAACGGACGACATGGCAAATCGCATCAACCTCACGAATGTGCGATAAAAACTGATTCCCCAGTCCTTCCCCTTTGGATGCACCTTTGACAAGACCGGCAATATCCGTGAATTCAAAGGTCGTATAAATCGTCTTTTTAGGGTTAAACTGTTTTACTAAAAAATCCAAGCGGTCATCCGGCACTTCCACGACACCGACATTCGGCGCAATGGTGGCAAAGGGATAGTTGGCAGCTTCGACTTGAGATTGCGTTATGGCATTAAACAGCGTTGATTTACCTACATTGGGCAAACCGACGATTCCGGCAGTTAGAGGCATAAGATCATCCTTTCAAACAACTTCTATAGTTTACACAATATCGCGGCAAACTTCAATCATTGCTTTCCTGCGATGCTCTTTTTACAACTTTTTTCAGCTTTTTCTCGAATTCGCTGCGATCAAACATGACGGCAGCTCCGCACCCGAGACATTTTATCTTAATATCCGCTCCCATGCGAATGATCTTCCATTGCTTGGACTTGTAACATGGGTGCTCCTTTTTCATCTCAACAATGTCATCCATTCCATACTCAACCATAAACTTCATCCTTTCATATGTTGCTGATACGCATCAAAAGTGTTTGACAGCAACATGGCAATCGTCATCGGACCTACTCCTTTAGGAACCGGTGTCATATAAGATGCAATTTCCATTACCTCCGCAACGACATCTCCGATAATCTTATTATCATCTGTCCGATGAATACCTACATCAACGACGATAGCCCCATTCTTAACCCAGTCTTTCTTTACGAAATGAGGCACTCCGACAGCCGCCACGATCAGGTCAGCTCTGCGGCAAATCTCATCGATATGTTTTGAGCGGGAATGGCAGATGGTTACCGTGGCGTTGGCATTGACCAACAGCTGGGCAATTGGCCGGCCAACCAGGTGGCTTCTGCCGAGTACGACCGCATTGATACCGCTGACATCGATGTTATATGCCTCAAGTAATCTCATAACCCCCAATGGTGTGCAAGGAACGAACGTTTTCTCGTTGCTGTGCAGTTTTCCGACATTGATGGGATGAAAACCATCCACATCCTTTTCAGGATCGATCGCCAGAATTACAGCTTTACTGTCCAAATGTTTCGGTATCGGCATTTGTACTAAAATACCATCGACACTCTCGTCTTCATTCAGACTCTTTATCAAAGCCAACAATTCTTCATTGGTCGTATCAACGCTTAAACGATGTACCTGCGATATAAAACCGACATCCTTACATGCCTTTTCCTTCGCATTGACATATGTATGGGATGCCGGATCATCACCAACCAACACCACCACCAGCTTAGGCAATCGTACCCCTTCTAACTGATCGACTTTTTCCTTCAGTTCTTCTCTGATCGTGGATGATAACCACTTTCCATCGAGTATTTCCATTTCTTTTCCTCCTATTTATGATTGATAATGAAAGTCACCGGTCCGTCATTGACCAAGGATACTTCCATATGGGCACCAAAAGTGCCGGTTTCAACCGTAATTCCAAATGATCTGAGTTGTTGGTTAAACATATCAAATAAAGGGATAGCCATTGGCGGAAGAGCGGCTTGATCAAATCCCGGTCGGTTACCTTTGTCCATGTTGGCGCATAAGGTAAACTGTGAAACACTTAAAATTGAACCGCCGACTTGCATAATGTCTTTGTTCATTTTCCCTTGTTCATCTTCGAACACCCGAAAATTGGCAATCTTGCGGGCGTTTTTCTCAATGATCTGTGGGGTGTCCGAATTTTCTATTCCCACCAAAAGTAAATATCCGGCTTCGATAGAACCGACCACCTGTCCATCGATGCGAACGCTAGCACTTTTAACTCGCTGTAACACTATCTGCATGATATACCTCGTTAATTTCCGTAACTTCATTTTACTATCTTTTCGCTTCTGTTAAAATACTTATAGGAGTGATTTTTATGAAACAACCTTTAGCCTTTCGCATCCGACCGAATCATCTCGATGAAATCATAGGACAAGACCATCTGGTCAAAGGGGATGGTGTGTTGCGCCGTTGTGTGGAAAACTCACAATTGTTTTCCATGATCTTCTTTGGCCCTCCGGGAACAGGGAAAACGACCGTAGCGATTGCGATGGCCAGACAGCTAAAACGTCCATACCGGATGTTTAATGCGGTGACTGGCAATAAAAAAGAACTGGACCAGATATTTGCGGAAGCTAAGATGACAGACGGTCTGATTGTCATCATGGACGAAGTGCACCGGCTTAACCGGGACAAGCAGGATCACTTGTTGCCGCACATCGAAGATGGTACGATCACATTGATTGGTGCAACGACCGCAAATCCTTATTTTGCCATCAATGCAGCCATTCGCTCCCGATGTCACATTTTTGAATTTTTTCCGCTCAATGAAGGTCAATGCAAAGAAGCGCTTTATCGTGCTTTGAGTCATCCGGAAGGATTGAACAATGCATATACCCTGGATGAAGATGCGGCCGATGCTATCGTAAGAGCTTGTAACGGGGATATCCGTTATGCTTTGAATGTATTGGAAATTGCAGCAACCGCCGTGAGTGACAACAAAATCACCTTGCCCGTCATTAAACAGTATGTCCGAATCGTGTCAAGTGCCAGTGAAGATGAGGGGGATGGTTACTACGATCTGCTCTCTGGCTTCCAAAAATCCATTCGCGGCAGTGATGTCGATGGAGCCATGTATTATCTGGCCAGACTCATTCAGGCAAACGATATCGACTCGATTGAGCGCAGACTGCTGGTTACCGCATATGAGGATGTCGGACTGGCTAATCCGGCTATCGTTGCCCGTACCATTGCAGCGTGTGATACGGCTCGAAGAGTCGGATTTCCGGAAGCCAGAATCCCATTGAGTGTTGCGGTCATTGATTTGTGTCTGTCACCGAAATCAAAAAGCGGCATCCATGCTATTGACGCCGCGCTAAGTCTGATAGAAAAAGAAAATCATCAAATTCCGAAATATCTGAGACTGACACCGATCGATCTCAAAGAAGAGGATAAGTATCCTTATGACCGCCCGGACGTATGGCCAAAACTGGCATATCTGCCAGAGAAGATTCAAGACATTCATTTCTTTCATCCGGAATCATCTAGTCAGTATGAAGTCATGTTAACTAAGAATCTGGAAGAACTCAAGAAAAAGAAACGTTCTTACAACATCAGAGCATTAAAAAAGGAGAGATAAATCTCTCCTTTTGAGTAAACTATTTAGCAGCTAAATCTTTAGCAGCGCCTACAGCTTTTTCGAATGCAGCCAAGTAGTCAGTTACAGTAACGGATACGGAAGATTTCAAATCTTCGCCGTCTTTGATAGCTCCGTCAACTAACGGTAATGCTTTGACTTCTGTCAAAGTTTTGCCAGCCATCCAAGCTTCCAAAGCAGCGATTTGTTCGAACCATTCTTTACCGATAGCAGAGTTTGCTTTCATACCGTAAGCAGCGCCTTTTTCCTTTTTGGTAGGAGCAGCTTCAGCTTTAACAACAGCACCCAACACATCGAATGTTCCATCATTTTGAGCAACGTCGATCATAGCAGCAACAACTTTGCCATCTTTGTCCAATGCAACAGCAGCAACAGTTACGTTAACGCGGATACGACCAGCAGTTTCAGCAACAGCAGCACGCGGTTGAACGGAAGAAACGGAAGCACCGCCAACTTTAGCAACGTTTTCTAATTCAACAGCATTAGCAACAGCCTTTTCAACTGCAGCCAAGTAATCAGTAACAGTGATCGTTACAGAAGACTTCAAATCTTCGCCGTCTTTGATTTCGCCATCAACTAACGGTAATGCTTTGACTTCTGCCAATGTTTTACCAATCATCCAAGCTTCCAAAGCTTCAGCTTGTTCATACCATTCTTTACCGATACCAGAGTTTGCTTTCATACCATAAGCATCGCCTTTTTCCTTTTTGGTAGGAGCAGCTTCTGCTTTTACGATAGCACCCAATACATCGAATGTACCGTCTTGTTGAGCAACGTCGATTTCAACGGATACGAATTTGCCATCTTTGTCCAAGACAACGGTAGCAATAGTTGTGTTAACACGAATACGTCCAGCAGTTTCAGCAACAGCTGCGCGCGGTTGTACAGAAGAAACACTTCCAACACCGACTTTGTAAACAGGGTTTGCCTTTGTGCAACCAGCCATAACAGCCAATGCAACGATAGCTAATACTAATAATTTTTTCATCTAAATTTCCTCCTTGCAATGTGAATTATATACACTAATGAAACAAGTGTCAATGATAAAATGGACCAATTGTCCTACATTTCACAAATTATTTGATAACTTGTGAAGTATTTATTATATTGTGCACATTATATTTCTTTTTTCACAAATGTACTTTTCGAGCTCCCTTTCAACAGATTTTTACGATAGTGATCCTCACCGATTTTCAAACAAATCATGAGTGTTACTGAGGCGATCATTAACGCCAAAATCAATTCAGATAATGTAACTGTTGTGCTCAATAATCTCGAAGGCATAAACAACATTGAGAGTACTGGAGTATAGGAGAAATAGTATCCCCACCCTTGATTCAGTTGCTCAGAAGAGTTAATAAAAATCGCTAAATAGTAGATAACGAGCATCCCAAGGTAAAAAGGACCTTGAATAGCGGCAGCTTCCTCAATACTGTTGATGTGAACAGATATCAAAACCATCAATAATTGAACTAACAAAATACCGAGCATTAAGAATACAGCACATAGCATTATGATGCTTATTTGCGACATCCCGATATTGAGAGAAGAAATCCATTCATCAAACGAAAGAAATCGTACCGATAGCCACTGCCAGCGATACATCATACCCATTATTCCCTTTCCATCGTCAAACACGACTCGAACCATAAACCAGAATATGAATCCGCAACTGTGAATCATCATTTGTGACAGCATGGTAAACCAGCCAATCAATAATTTACTGTAATAATGTTCTTTATGACTGACAGAGGTCAGTATGATTTCAATGACATTGGACGTCTTTTCATTAACGACCTCATTAGCAACAGCAGTCGAAAAACTAAGCAGCATAAAGTAAATGGAGGTTATGACGATAAACCCGGCATGATCAGAAGGTTCATCTGCTTCGTTGTCCCACACGATGTTCGCCATCATGACATCATCTATGATAGAAACCATCGAGTCCGGCATCTTCTCAACCATTGAAAGCCTGTGATATCCATGAATCATTTGATCGACCCACTGTTGTTCAACTGCATTCAGATGACCAACAACCTTATATTCATCCATGCTTACCTGAATTTTTATGTCAGCCAATAGTGGATCCGATTGGAAAACGAAGTTTGAAGGCAGGTATTCGCCAATCCTGTCAAACATTTCTGAATTCATATGTATTGAACGAGGCAAGACAAGTGAAGGAGCCAGTGATGTTAGCAACACATCCGAAAACATTAGTACACCGAAAAGCAGAAAACTGAATCCGTATAACATCCAAGAGACCGGGTTGTTTAACCGGCGCATGAGCGAAAATGATATTAATGCTTTCATGGTTGTTCCCCAACCAAGTCTTTGAGAGTCAGTGACTCAACCTTAATCGTTCTGCCATCCCGACACCGAAGAGCCAGTAATGCAATATTTATCGCATCTGATTCAGCTTTACAAATGTACTTCGTCGTATTGCCTTCTTGCCGAATATCAATGACACCCTTTTGCAATGCATATATCATGTGCGCATCTTCACTGATCGATACAGTTTTAGTCGGATGGCTTCTTTTGATGTCACTCAGTTTCCCTTGTAAGATGACTTTTGAATCATTAAGCACCATTAGATTATCGCATAATGGCTCAATTTCTTCATATTGATGACTTGAAAGCAATACGATCTTATCACTGTGCGCATAGTCCGAGATAATCTGCTTGAACAATTGCACATTGGAAACATCCAGCCCTGTCAGTGGCTCATCAAGAATCAAAACATCCGGACGATGGATGAGTGAGCAAATCAATTGGACTTTCTGCTGGTTACCTTTCGAACACTCCCGCAATCGCTTGTACATTAAGTGTTTACATTCAAGTTTATGTAACCAAAAGTCCCTTTCATCTCTGATTTCTTTTTGACTCATTTGTTTAAGAGAAGCGAAGAATTCTATCATCTGGTAGACACGCAAGTCTGAGATCACACTTCTTTCCTCAGGAAGATAACCAAACTGTCGAATCTCAGGAAGTGAACTCACTAATCTCACCACACCTTCGTCATAAGGTATTAGTCCTAACAGACAACGAAACAAAGTCGTTTTACCACTGCCATTTCTACCTAAGATTCCATGAATCTCTCCCTTCTTACATTTAAATGAAACATTTTGACATCCGCTTTGCGGAGCAAATAATTTCGTAAGACTTTCGACATGTAACATTCAATCACCCCTTATCCTATATGAGATGATTTGTGTTTTTCCAGAAAAAAAGCAGCTTTCGCTGCTAAAACACATCTTTTCGTTCTTCTTTCTTCAATAATCCCATATTGATATGGCAGTATCCGGTCGGATTCTTTACCAGATATAACTGATGATAGTCCTCGGCATTATAGAACTTCTTAAGTTTCGATACTTCCACCACAATAGGTTTTTTATAATTCGGCTGTTGCTGTGACAGATATTCTCTTATGACCCCTTCATCCGCCTCATCGATAAAGTAAACTCCTGTGCGATACTGCGTTCCGATATCCCCACCCTGCTTATTTAATGAAGTCGGATCAATCATACGGAACAGATGTTCAAGTATTTTGGGCAAAGATATCACAGTTTCATCATACTTCAAATAAACGACTTCAGCATGATGTGTCATTCCTGTACATACTTCCTGATAACTCGGGTTATCTTTGGTCCCTTGTGCATAACCGACTTTACTTTCGATGATTCCTTTGGTACGACGGTAATATTCCTGAACTCCCCAGAAGCATCCGCCTCCTACTACGATTTCTTTCATGTTTTTTCCTCCAATAGCTTTGCAATGACAAACGCCGCACAAGCCAGACCGGCGGCGTTTGGAACAAACGGTGAACTGGCCGGTGGCATCCGCACTTTACGGATATCACTGTCATTAAGTTCCATGGTTTGTCTGATGGGTTTCTCCAATGAGAAAGCTACATCCATTTTATCACTAAGACCGCGCTTACGTATCTGATAACGCACTACTTTCGCAAGCGGATCTTCATGTGTGTCTTTTAACCGAACGATCCTGACTTGGGTGGGATCCAATCGGTTGCCCATACCCAAACTGCTAACGATACGAATATCTTTTTTTTGACAAAATTCAATCAGATCGCACTTACTGCCCACGGTATCAATGGCATCGATGACATAATCGACATTTTGATCAAACATTATAGGCAGCGTCTGTTGTGATACAAACAAATCCAACCCTATCAGATCGCAATCGGGCTTGATCGATCGGATTCTTTTAATCATTGCTTCCGTTTTTTTCATACCGACAGTTTCTATTGTCGCATGTACCTGACGATTCAAATTACTTTGAACCACAACATCATGATCAACCAGAATCAATTTGCCAACACCAAAACGAGCCAAAGATTCGGCTGCAATAGCCCCTACACCACCCAAACCAACGACCATGACACATTTCTCTGATATTTTCAGAGTATTTTCATCTCCAACCAAAAGTCGGATCCTTGCTAATGATTCATCCATAAAGATACCTCTTCTATTGCCTGACTGACATCTTCCTCACTGCTCATATCCACCCAACGGCAAGGCATCTGATGCTTAAACCACGTAATCTGCCGCTTCGCAAATCTGCGTGTGTTCCGTTGAACCAAAGAAATTGCATCAGACAGGCTCAACTTGCCCTCAAAATATTCTCTAAACTCTTTATATCCGATTGCTGCCATTGCCGGATGATCCCAGCCGGCAACTTGACTTGCCTGATTGACTTCCTCAAGTAATCCGTCTTTCATCATTTTCTCAACGCGAAGATTCAAACGATCATATAAGGCATCCCTAGGCATCGTACAAGACAAAATCAAAGCATCATACATCAGTTCATGTTTCTGCTCATTCAGAAGTTCAGTTTTACTTTTCTGATTCGCTATTGCTATCGAAAGAGCACGAATGACTCGTTTGCGATTGTTTTGATGAATCATTTCAGATTGTTCTAGATCGACTTTGCACAACTCAAGATGAAGTTCTTCATTCGACATCGTATCCATCCAAGTATTATCGACTTCTTGTTCATCTTGAAACTCATAATCATACAACAATGCCCGAATATATAATCCGGTTCCCCCGACAATGATCGGTAATTTACCTCGCTCTGTTATTTCATCAATTTTGATTCTCCCATATTTCTGAAAATCACGCACACTGAATTTATCATCAAGCGTTACGATATCGATTCCGTGGTGGTTGATACCATCCATCTCCTCAGTTTTGATTTTTGCACTGCCAATCGACAGTTCTTTGTATACGGCAACTGAATCTCCACTGATGATTTCACCATTAAAACGTTGAGCCAGTTTTACTCCAAACGCACTTTTCCCAACTCCGGTCACACCAGCGACGACCAACACTTTCTTCATCGGTTAAACTCCTTCAACAAGCGCTGTGCATCAATCAGTACAAACGTAGGACGTCCATGGGGACAATGATACGGCTGTTGACATTTACCTAAGCCATTGATGATAGTCTGCATCTGATCGACACTTAGATTTTGATTGAATCGGACAGAACTGTGACACGCCAATGATGCAATGGTCGCTTTACGTAATGATTCCTCATCTTGCCAGGCATCATTTTCAAATGATTCAAATAAATCCTCAATCGCTGCCTGCGCATCGATTTCACTCATCCAAACCGGCAACTGACGCACAATAAACTGCGAATCAGAGAATAACTCCACCTCAATCTTAACTGTTGACAGCATTTTAACCAGATCATCAAAACGAATCATCGATTTCTTCCTGCCCTCAATGATGACAGGAATCAAAAGCGGCTGCATACTCTGATCTCCATGCAACAATTGCTTTTGAAAGTGTTCATATCGGATACGCTCCATGGCCGCATGCTGATCCAGAATATATAACCCGGCTTCCCCTTGAGCCAGGATGTACTTTTGGTGAAGCTGTGCCAAAGCATTCATTTCAAGAAAAATGTTGGATGTAATATGCACAGTGGGTGCAGGAGAATCAGATTCTTCTGATAATGATTCATTGGGTTGATAATCGGTTTTCCCCTCATACGTCATACTTACCGGTTTCTCATCCGGAGTAGGGAAAAAGGAAATGATCTCCGTAGTCACAGGTCGAAAAACCTGTTGACGAACGGTCGCAACATTCATATGTTCTTTTAATAATTCTTCCATTGTTTCCGTTATAAACAACTCGGCTTGTTGTTCCTTCGACAATCGGATCTCCCATTTTGACGGATGAACATTCACATCTACCAGTTGATGATCCATATCCAGATTCAAAATAACGATCGGATAGCGGTCGTCCGGAAGATAGTATTTAAATGCCTGCATGATAGCCCGTTGAAGACGAATGGAACGTATTAACCGTCGATTCGCAAAAAGGATCATATCATTACGTGATGAACGTGAAACATGCGGTAAGACTATGGCTCCCGAAAGTGAGAAATCATAACTTTTTTTGGTAAACTCAACGACGTTTCGGGCAATATCACTGCCATACTTACGGTAAACAACCTCTTTAAGCGATCCGCTTCCATTGGTCATAACCACCGTTTTTTGATCACATGTCAAAACAAATGCGATATCCGGATAGCACAGGGTGAACTTCTCAACGACATCAACGATCATCGCTGTTTCATACTGAACACTTTTCATATGTTTCAATCGTGCCGGAGTTTTTAAAAACAACCCTTCGACCGTTATATGTGTTCCCACAGGGCATGCATAGGGAACTACACTGATCAACTTACCAAAATGAATTTCAACACGCGTTGCAGCCTCACCATTATTCGTCAAACATACGACTCTTGAAACTGAAGCAATGGATGGCAATGCTTCCCCACGGAAGCCCAGTGTTGAAATCGACCATAAATCCTGTGACTCTTTTATTTTGCTGGTAGAGTGTCTGTCAAAAGCCCGGCTGGCATCCTGCGGATCCATGCCCACGCCATTATCACTGACAACAATCGACCCCAATCCGCCATCTGTTACGCTAATCTCAATTCTTGTTGCCTTCGCATCAATAGCATTTTCTACCAATTCTTTAATAACGCCCATCGGCCGCTCAACTACCTCACCGGCAGCAATCATATTGGTCAGATGGTCATCCAGTTTATATATGATTCCCATTACTTCACCCCTTTCGACTTCTCTTTGAGTTCATCAAGTAATGTCAAGGCTTGAAGGGGGGTAATCGTATCAATGGTTATTGCGTCCAATATTTTCTGAATATCCTCAAGATGCTTGGGCACATGAACGATTTCAACGACGTCCAACGACTGTTGAACGACACGACGACGACTTTCCAGCTGCCGGAGCAAATCTTTAGCACGATGAATCACTGCATCAGGCAAGTGTGCCAGCCGGGCTACATTGATACCATAGGATTTATCTGCTTTTCCCCGTTTTACACGATACAAAAAGGTAATATCCTCATCTTTCTCATGCACTTGCACATACACATTGACAACTCCGGTCAACGAATCCGCCAATGCGGTCAGTTCATGATAATGTGTGGAAAATATTGTCTTTGCTTTTGTGATCGTCGCGATATATTCGATGATGGCTTGTGCCAAAGCCATACCATCATACGTGGAAGTTCCACGTCCTATTTCATCAAATAAGATGAGTGAAGACTCCGTGGCTTTCGAAAGAGCGGCATTCGCCTCATTCATCTCGACCATAAACGTCGATTTTCCGCCTAAAATATCATCACTGGCACCCATTCGTGTAAATATCCGGTCAAAAACAGGCATGACTGCCTTTTTAGCCAAAACATAACAACCCATCTGAGCCATAATGGCCGTTAACGCGACTTGTCTCATATAGGTGCTTTTACCACCCATATTCGGCCCGGTCAGTACAAAAACGATTTCATCTTCATTCATTTCCAAGGAGTTGGAAATGACCTCATGTTTTAACTGCGATGAAGCTAATAACGGATGCTTCCCTTCTTCTATATGTATCGAGCGCATTTCACTGAACTTCGGTAATACAAATCCGCTTTGACTGCTGATCTGGCCAAGGGCACACAAGGCATCGATGGTAGCCGCAAAAGCTGCCGCGATTTGAATTTTCGGTAAGAACCCGGATACATCATCGATTAATTCATTAAACAATTCTTCCTCGAGGCGAACAGATCGTTCCTTGGCATGCAAAAGCTCATCTTCTTTGCTTTTCAGTTCTTCACAAATATAACGTTCGCCGTTGGTTAATGTTTGTTTACGCACATAACCAAACTCATCTTTGACCAATCCCATATTTCCTTTAGAAATTTCAATGTAATATCCAAACACACGGTTGTATCCGACTTTAAGGTTCTTTATTCCGGTACGATCTTTTTCGCGGTTTTCAAATTCCAACAACCAGCGATTCCCTCCGGTGGTAACATCCCGGTAATGGTCCAGCAGTTCACTGAAACCATCCAAAAATATTCCGCCTTCTTTAGCAGTTGCCGGCACATCTTCTTGCAAACGGTTTTCCAACATTAAAAGCAAATCACTCAGTGGATCGATTTTTTCAGCCCAACTGAATATCTCTGATGATTTTAAAGAATCTTTAACAAGAGCAATCTGGCGCAATGATCGCATGAGTCTGATCATATCTTGAGGAATCGCTGAGTGAAAGGCGATTTTCGCACAAATCCGCTGCAAGTCGTAGATACCTTTGCACTGCTGTATCAACTGATCTCTAAGCAAAAAATCCTCGACAAGTACTTTTACCTGATTTTGCCGATATTGAATGTCAGATATTTGAACTAGCGGTTTTTCTATCCAGTTTTTAAGTAATCGGCTTCCCATCGCACTTTTACAGCGATCCAAATAACCAAACAAAGTCAGATTTTTACCATTTGGACGTAAAGGATTCAGTAACTCAAGATTTGTGATCGTCGAATAATCCAATTCGCAATAT
>JANJWY010000045.1 GCA_024709285.1 Erysipelotrichaceae bacterium | reverse complement strand
ATTCTTCAGCTAGTTGATTTCTTATCTTCCTGATTTCACGCCACACATTATCCCCATAGTTACTTACCAAAGTAATCTGTACGTCGCTTTTCGGATGATACTCAGAAATAAAACTCACCCCGGGATCCTGACCTTGAAAATAGAGGATTTTGTCTCTGTTATCCTTATCATTTATCCAAATCCCATAACCATAACAAGCCCCGTCTTCATCCTTCCCATGAATTTCAAACATTTGTTCGGTCATCTTCTTCGATAACAGGCGGTAATGGATCAATGCATCCCAAAAACTAAAAATGTCTCCAGTCGTGATAAACGCTCCTCCCGCACCGCTTCCCTTGGCATCCACGCTGTAAATATTGGTTCGGTAAGAATCCGTAGATTCGCAGTAAATGTAATTGTTCGCACAGTTGGGTGGTAGTCGGTCAAGCTCATAATACCCCGTAGCATCCATTCTGCAAGGTTTGAAAATAACTTCATCCAAGTATACATCAAACGGTTTTTGGGTGATTTGCTCAATGATAGCGGCTAACAACACATAACCGGAATTGTTATAGCTGAACTTGGTACCTCTGGGATATTGCATGGGTTTTTTGATAAACAGCGGTAGTAAATCGGAGTTCTTACGAATGCTATAGTTCGGGAAATCTTTCCAAAGTTCTTCATAATCATCCATGACCTGCTCATCAAAGTAATCAGGAACTCCGGAAGTATGGGTTAGCAATTGCTCCACGGTGATATGCGGATCAATAAGATGTAAATCAAACGGTAATAATCGTCCCAATGAATCATTGAGATCCAACCTACCTTTTTCAATCAGCATCAATATGCCCACAGCCACAAACACTTTCCCTGCTGATGCACTGGCGAATCGAGTATCCTTATTGTTTAGTCGTTCGTTTGGCAAATCCGCATATCCTTGGCAACACTCAGAAATAACTTTTCCATCCTGAGTAATAAGCATATTCCCGCGAAAATTCTCAGTTAAAGTGATTTTGTTCATAACTTTCTCCTACTATTCATTCCTTATAGTAAATATTGCTCAAGAATCGAAAGTACTCCTTGATCCTCATTGGAAGGCGCGATATATTTCGCATTTTCTTTTACATATTGTGGAGCATTTTGCATCGCATACGAATACTTCGCCATCTTCAACATCTCAATGTCATTCCCGCCATCCCCAAACACGATCATCTCATCCGGCGTTATTTTAAATCTGTCCGCCAGAAGTTTCAATCCAAAGGCTTTATGACATCCCTTAACAATAAGATCAATACTGCCATGCCCACTGGAAACCGAACTGATTTCATCAGATAACGTTTGTCTGATTCGATCAAGATAGGCTGCTGTGTCCTCATCTCTGCAATTAATATTAAACTTAATCATCGGATCAGAAACAGAGTCAAATGAATCGACTTCTTCAAGCCTGTGATACCACTGACTGATAAACGCTTTTTTCTGAGGGTTAGTAAGCATATACGCCCGATCCTTCGCACAGAATACATTGATTAAATCAGCTTTATCTCTGACAAATTCAAGAATGCTTTTCTTTGCTTTTTCGCTAAACTCCGTTACGTTGATGGCATTCCCATATTCACTGATATAAGCTCCGTTTTCAGCCACAAACATCATTTCATTATCCCGATTTTCAAAAAAGCTGATCAGCTGATAATACTGATTGCCCGAAGCAATCACGAACTTGATTTCCCTTTCTTTCATGATTTCAAAAAGCCGCCAAAATCGTGTCCGGTCATACTCCATTTGCTTGTTTAAGAAAGTTCCATCCATATCGACTGCGATCATTTTAATTTTATTCATTATTTTCTCCAACAAATGTTTTACTTTATAAGTATACATGATAAATTTATTCTATACAAAAGGAGAAGTGTATGAAAAAATTTGTAGTACTTGGGTTGAGCGCACTTTTGACATTGTCTTTGTTTGGGTGTGCCAAACCCGATCCGAAACCATCAGAAACCGTATCGAAAGTCTTGGATCTGATGAAGACGGATATTCAAGCGGATTTTACCCCTTATTTTAACGGTGAGTTTAGCAATGATGAGTTAGTACCTGACAGTGAGGATGAATCTGAGTTTGCGAAGAAAATGGAAACCCGTCTGATCGAACTGTATACGGACTTCGACTATAAAATTCTTGGGGAGACGATTTCTGAGGATAAGAAAACCGCAACGGTCGAGATTGAGTTTACGACCCATGACTTAGGAACGTTTTTTGTCGGGTTTATTTCTCAGTTTATAGCTAAAGCTTTTGAACTTGCTTTCTCAGGTAAGAGTGAAGATGAATTAAATCAAGCGGGTATTGAACTATTGGAAACCCTATCCGCGGATCTGAAAAAAGATAAGGTTTCCCTCGTGACGGCAACCCTGACTTCCGTAAATGGGGTATGGCTGTTGGATGGCGGCGAAAATGCCAATAAGCCGTTCTTTAACGGTTTGACCGGAGGGTTGGTCGAATCATTGGAAAAATGGGCGGAATCTTTCGAAGAAACTGAATAAATTAAGTAAAAGGACATCTTGTGATTGTAATCATGAG
>JANJWY010000006.1 GCA_024709285.1 Erysipelotrichaceae bacterium | reverse complement strand
ACATCCCCTTTGCCACGGGAAATCACCAGTTTTGACGAGAAAAACAGTGTATCTAGTTTTTGCCAGAAATAGGCGTTGTTTTCAATTCCGTTCATTAAATCACCCTCATTGTTTATTAATTATAACTTTATTTTCATTTTCTGTAAACATGTAAGTCTATGAAAGAAAATTCAGCACCAATCTCCTGTTTAGATTGATTATCGTTTGATTATAAATACCAACTGCTTCCGATAGGTACCATCAATGCATCACATAATTCCCATGGATGATATATCCCTGTCAGAATCATCGTCTGGTTGACGATTTGAGCACAGGCAAATGCGTCGCTGCCGGCGTCATGGTGTTCTAAATGGATACCTAAGTGTTCACACACGACATTGAGGCGGTGGCTGGGTAAGAATTTAAAGGCAGAGCGAGACATTTTTACGGTACAAAAATAGGAGAAATGATCGTACTCCAATTTGTATAGTGTGATCAGACTCATAAGTACGGTCATGTCGAAGGATGCATTGTGGGCAACCAAAATGCCGTCTTTGAAGATTTCGCGAATCTTTGGCCATATTTCATTAAATTCGGGTTGATCAGCCACATCTTCGGGATGAATGTGATGAATGTCAATGAATGATGGGTCAAAGGTGTAAACACTTTCGTGAGGGCGAATCAAAAATGACTCTTTATAGGTTAACACACCTTCCTGAAATACGACGATTCCTATGGCACATGCACTCGCCATGTTGCGGTTGGCCGTTTCAAAGTCGATAGCTATAAATTTATCGGGTTTCATGGTGCAATATCCTAGAAGCGTTTAAAACAGCCAACAAGGCAACGCCGACATCAGCAAATACGGCTGCCCACATGGAAGCATATCCAAACGATCCTAAAATCAAAATAATGACTTTCACGGCAAATATGAATGAGAGGTTTGTGACCATGATCTTCCGGGTCTTTTTGGCAATCTCAATGGCTTTGACTACATCCATCGGCTGATCTTTTAAGAGCACAATATCTGCGGCTTCGATAGTCAAATCACTGCCTAAGCTACCCATAGCCATACCGCAATCGCTCAAAGTGATGATTGCGGCATCATTGACCCCATCACCGACAAATGCAAATTTATGTTTTTCCTTTTTCAGCTGTTCGCCTACAGCAAGTTTTTCGTGAGGTAATAACTGACTGTACACCTGATCGATTCCCAATTGTTGCGCGATTCTGCGAGCTGAAGCATCCCTGTCTCCGGATACCATTACTGTTTTAATGTTTAGTTGTGAGAGCCGGTTAATGGCTGCTTTGCTATCCGGTTTGATTTCATCATCAAGGAAATAAACGGCAACCGGTTGATTATTTACTTTCAATACAACAGCCATCGGATACTGATGAGCAATCAATGATAACGCATCATCAAGTTCAACTTCTTTCAGACTTACAATTTCAGCAATCAATCCGTCAATTTCACCGCTGATTCCAACACCTGCAGTCTCAACTACATTGCTGACTTCCTTTTTTTGAGTGGTTAAGGTTGCCTCAACAAGAGCTTTGGCAATCGGATGAGTCGAGTGTTCTTCAAGGGAATAGACGATTTGATCTGCCTTATTTTGATCGTAATCATTCATGACCGCTTTATGGATGACGATGATATTGCCTTTGGTGAGTGTGCCGGTTTTATCGAATAACACAGTATCAATATCGAGAGCAGATTCAAGTGCTTCTCCGCCTTTAAACAGGATGCCTTGTGATCCGCCATATCCCATGGCTGCGAAGTATCCCAAAGGGACTGATATGACCATGGCACATGGGCAACTGATGACTAAGAAGATCAAACTGCGATACAGTCCTTCACTAAAGTCTGATAGATAGAGGGATGATACTACAAAGACTATAAAAGCAACCGCAACTACGGTTGGAGTGTAAATGGCTGCAAACTTACTCATAAATGACTCAGCTTTCGCCTTTTTCATTGAGGCCTGTTCCATATAGCGAATCAATCGGGCCAACGATGAGTCTTCATAAGGCTTATTGACTAAAACAGATACCGGATTCCCTAAATTGACAGCTCCTGCCATGACCTCATCATTGATCCTGCCTTCGATGGGCATCGATTCCCCTGTGATCGATTTATTGTCGAACATGGAAGTACCTTGAATAATGGTACCATCACAAGGGACTTTTGCTCCTTTAGCCACAAATACGACTTCTTTAGGCAATACCTGATGCGGCTTTCTGATGATGTGTTTGCCATCAATAACAACGACTGCTTGATTGACTGACACGTCCAACAACTTGGATATAGCATTTTTCGATTGATTCACGGCTCTGTCTTGGAAGTACTCTCCAATCGTGTAGAAGACCATTACGCCCAATGCCTCCGGAATTTCATTGATAGCAATCGCTCCGATAGTAGCAATCGACATTAGGAAATTCTCATCAAACATATCTTTGCGCAATAACTTCGCCAATGCACTTTTAAAAACGGGATATCCGATAAACGCATAAATCGCCAGTGATAAGATCGTAAACATCTGATTGTCACTCAGAAGTGATAAAATCAGCCCGAAAATACCGACGGCCATCCGAATCTGATCCATGGAGTATTTCTTCGGTTGAGACAATAATGGCTGGTCCTCGATGATGATATTCACATCTTCTATCGCTAGGATTTGAGCTTTGATTTGCTCAATGTCCTTCGTTTCTTCCTCATTTTTGAATTGTATGGTTAATCGGCTGCTTAGAAAGTCGAGTTTGGCTAGTTCGACATCGTGTCGGTCATTGATGCTTTTTTCAATTTTGTTTCCGCAGTTGGCGCAGGTCAATCCGTCCAGTATAATCGTTATTTCTTTCATATCAATCCCTCGCATGCTCTTGTGCCTGTCGGAAAATCTGACGGACGTGATCGTCGTTTAGGGAATAGAAAACGTTCTTTCCGCGTTTATCCGATTTTACCAGTCGCGTCTGTTTGAGTTTGGACAATTGATGCGATATTGCGGATTGTGACATTTCTGTGACTTCCATCAAATCACAAACACATAATTCACGGTCAAAAAGTGCGCTTATGATTTTTAAGCGTGTCGGATCGGAAACCATTTTGAAAAGCATCGACATATAATCATATTCCTCATTGGATAGCAAGTCGTTTTTCGCTGCTTCGATTACCTGCGGATGGGTAATAAACTCTTTACATACATCAGCTTTCATAAACACCTCATATGAACACTTGTTCATATGTAGTATATAACTTTTCATGATTCGTGTAAAGAAAAAGAAGATCTTGCGATTCTTCTTATCGTTTTGCGGGTACGATTTCAATCCAATATCCATCCGGATCAAGGATGAAGTAAATCCCCATTTTCGGGTTTTCATAGCAAATGACTCCCATCTCGAGATGATGCTTGTGTGCAGCATCAAAATCATTGGTTGTAAATGCTAAATGGTACTCTTGTTCACCTAAGTCATAGGGCTGTGTATGTTCTTTCAGCCAAGTAAGTTCCAGATAAAAGTCCGATTCACGATCTTCCAAGAATGTAATGATGTAACTTCCATCCGCAGCTTCCCTGCTTCTTTTTACCGTTAATCCCAAAGCTTCTTGATAGAACTTTACACTTCTGTTTAAATCGAGGACATTAAAGTTAAAATGCGCAAATTTAAATTTCATGATCCGTCTCCTTTTACTTATTTTAACATATGCGTATGGACGCTTACATCTTAAAAACAACGTTTTGTCTTCTTCGGAAAATTCTGTATAATTGTTTCTGGAGGTAATATGTATGATAAAAGAGTTTAAAGCGTTTGTTTTACGTGGTAATGTCATCGATCTTGCGGTAGGTGTTATTATTGGCGGTGCATTTGGTAAGATTGTCAGTTCGTTGGTTAGCGATGTTTTTATGCCGGTGATTGCCGTGCTTACGGGTGGCGTAAATTTCAGCGACTTGAAGATCGTGCTGGTTGAAGCCGTGGGAGAGTCTGCCGAGGTAGCTATTCTTTATGGTTTGTTTATTGAAAATGTCATCGATTTTCTGATCATTGCCTTGTGTATCTTCGTTTTGATCAAACTGATGAGTTCATTTAAGAAGAAAGAAGCAGAAAAACCGGTCATTATCAAAGTCGATCCGGTCGTTGAACTTCTGTCTGAAATTCGTGATGAATTGAAAAAACGCTGATAAAAAAAGATTCCTGATTGGAATCTTTTTTATGACCGGTTCCCACACAAGTAAATATTGACTCAATCCCCGTCTGGCCAATTGAATCATACACTATAATCGTTAAAACAACTATGTCATGACAAATTTTGTCATTGACATTTTTTGTCATTTTCTGTCATAATATCACTACAGAGGTACCGGTCATGCAATTCAAAGATAAACTTAATCAACTGATGGAACAATTTCATATTTCAAACAGCAAACTGGCAAAAGAAATTAATATCGACCCTTCCTTGGTCAGCCGATGGCGAAATGGTGATCGTATCCCAACGATGCGCTCATCTCATATCCCTTCAATTGCTTCCTATTTTTTATCGCAGAACGGTTATTCTTATCAACAGGAATATTTGCGTCATATTCTGGATGAACAAAAATCGGAATTGCCCAACGTAAGTGATCAGGTTGCCTTGTTGTCGGACTGGCTGATACGGGATACGGCTTCCTCGACCGTAATCAGACCGTATGTTTCCAGTGAAGAATATGCGGAAGTTCTTTTACAGCAAATCCAGGGGATGGTCAAAGACAGACCGTCTCCGTCTGCACCACAGACTATCGATTTCCCAACCCCCTCATTAAGCACTCAGACCAGAAAAGACTTTCATCTTTTTGCAGGAAATTCTGCCAGACGTAAAGCCATCATTTATTTTTTGACAAATGTTTTACAAAATGATGAGAAGACAGATTTGTTTTTGATGAGTGATGAAGATATGAGTTGGCTGACAGAAGACAGGGCATTTCAAGTTCAATGGCATATGCTGTTGCGCGGCATCATAGAGGCTGGACACAAAATTACCATCATTCATACGGTTCATCGGGATACCCGGGATATAATCCAAGCCATAAACTTGTGGATGCCCTTGCATTTGCTTGGATCGATTAAATCATATTATAATCCGCGATACCAATCTCAATCAGTCAAAACCTCATGGTTCATTCAAAAGGATAAGCGTGCCCTCATATCTTCATCCGTGACATTTGAAGATGTCGAAAATTTGACTTACTTATATGAACTGCCGGAGGTCGCTCAATCTTTTCAGTCGCAGTTTATGGGTCGATTGACGGGATGCAAGCCTTTGTTTGAAATATTCAAGAAGACTCAGCAGTTTGAACTGTTAGATCGCATGATTCAAAATGTTGCCATCGTATCTCCGACGACCAGCTGGCATCTGCATGTCAATTCGATTTTCTTACCGGATGACGTTTACACCCGATACAGCAAAACATTGCCGCCTTCAGCACAGAAAAACTATTTGGATAAAGTGCGACAACTGCGAACCAGGATGCTCAACTCACTCTCCATTGCACCTTATACGGATATATTCCCAATCCAAATACTTAAAGATGCCATTAATCGCGGTGCGTATGTTCACTTTGATCCTGTTTTCTTTTTAAGGGATGAAGTTATCTGCACTCGAAGCGAAGTTAAATCCATTATCGAGAATATGATATTCGTTATTGAAAACAACGAGAAATTCCAATTATACTTTGGAAACCTCCAACATTCCGACAATGAGATCACTATTAACATGAATCTCAAAGAGAATACCGAAGCCTTCTTGACTGCCAATGTCCAAGGATTGATACCTTTGCTGGGATTCTATGTTCATGAGGGAAATATTCTTTCATCAATGAATCATTACATGGAGGACATCATCAATCATATTCCGACATTGCGAAGAAACAGGTTTGATGTATTGAAAGAATTATATAAAATGCTTGAATCGTTTTAAAAAGAAGCCGCGAGGCTTCTTTATTCATCCATTAACCGCTTTTCGCCTTCAATCGCTTTGATTGGTGCGATATCCTGGGTAACTTCCAATGTCCCCAAGTACTCACCTTTTTCGTTTCGTACCGCATAGTATCGGATATGCACAAACATTCCTTTGAAGTTAATCCAGAAATCTTCATGATCCTTTTTACCCGATCGCAAATCTTCAACGATCTTCTCTACAATGTGAACACTTTGCGGAGGGTGACAGTTTTTCACTTCCCTGCCAATAACGGAGAGCGGTCGCGAGAACACGCGTTCTTTTCCTTGAGTGAAGAACTTTACTTTATCATCTGCGCCGACAAATGTCATATCAAAAGGTACAGTATTGAAAATTGCATTGGTTTCTTCAAATGTAAGGGCTCCGGCACTCAAAGGTACAGATCCGGACTGAATGATTTCTTCTTCTTGCTCTTCGATCACCAGTTGAGGTAAATATGAGGGCGGGTTGACGACCCAAGAGGTTTCAAACTCTTTGGATTGTGCACTGATGGTCGCCCATTCTGCGTCACTGAAAGTATCCAGGATCATCGGGAAGAGAATGTTCTCCTCTTTGGATATCATGTCCATTACCTTTTTTAGTGCAGCATGAGTATTTGCAATAAGTTCTTCCTTAGTCCAATTCTGGGAAGACCGAAGCAAACTTTTCAAATCATTGCGGATTTCATCATCCACACCCCACATGACTTTGGGAGGTGCCGTGATTCCATGCTTCTCCATATAAGGGAAAACAACGTTTTCTTTACGTGCATAATGCTTGTCGATTTCTAGCAATCGGCCGATCAAGGGGAGTAAGGTTTCACGATTGAAATGCTTCTCAAGTATCGGAGATATCTCTTTTTCAATCAGCTTCTTGATTTTAATATTTTCTAAACGGAATGTATACACCGGATGTCCCGGGGTATGTTCCGGTTTTGTGGTGTGATGAATCTGTTGAATCGATCCTTCAAACAAGGAAGCATGAACATCACATAAACGCTGGATTTCGGTGGGTGCCATTCCTTCCTCAACTAACGAACGCTCCATTGCAGATATCTCAGCCGTACTGACCGATCCAAAATGCTCTTTGAACTCTGATTTTACATCCTCTAGATTTGCTCCATCGTGCAATTTTAAAATCAGTTCTTTCAGTTTTTCCTGTCGGTTATTAATTACTTCACTCATTCATGTTCCTCCATAGGCAATCCTTTCGATCGCATGTAACATACTAACTCCTTGTAATCAAAGCCGCGCATCTCGCAGCCTTTTTTCAGTGTCATATAACGACCAACCGTTTGAATCATCATCGGTTGTTTGATCTGGGTAAACCCAAATTCATACAGAATATCAACGACTTGCGGATATTCAGTACAAATCACAAAAATCGTATCTTCACTTGATATCAGATTCATCAATATTCTCCTTGCCAATGTAATTATAGTAATATCACGCAAAAGAAAATGTGACTTTGAGCAAAAAAAGTCACATTATTTATTAATCAGTAATATCTGTTTGTGTCCGATGAGCTTAATTTTTCCTTCATCTTGATATTTGGCCAGTTTCCTGCTGATCGTTTCCCGGGTAATGCCCAAATGATTCGCCATCTCCTCCCGACTCAACGGCAATTGTATCAAAATGCCTTGCTCTGTTTTACGTCCGAACTTCAGTGAATATTCCTCTATCAAATCAAACACTCTCTTATCGACAGAATTGATGCCCAGGCTTTCCACCAGTTCTTCCATCTTGGTTAAGCGGCTTGACATGACTTCAATCATTTTCAAGGCAATTTGGGGCATTTGCTGTAGTAAAGCTTGAAATTGTGCTTTTGATATCGTACATATCCCGCTGTCTTCCAAGGCTTCAACGATGATATCTTTTGACATTTGGCCAAACAGTGCTTGTTCACCGAAAAAATCACCGACTGTCAGGACATATAATATTTGTTCTTTACCATCACTATTCGGTCGGATGACTTTGACTTTTCCTTTATTGATGATAAACAGACATTGCATGACTTTGAGCGGGTGGATGATGAACTCGCCTTTTTTATATTCACGCTGAACGATGATCCGTTGGACTTCGCCCATTTCTTCTAATGATAACGGAGCAAAAAGAGGTACGCGTCGCATACAGGTCGTCCCTTTGGGGTGGCTGTTTAAACAAGTTTGACAAGTCATAGTGTTCCTCCATATTTACTTTATCAGATAGACGTTGCAAACGCAAAGAAGACTATTTCGCAAAGACTTGTATGTGAGAAATTAAAACTTTATAATAATATCAGCAAGGAGATAGTTATGGCCATATTTAAACGTTGGGATGCAGATGAGATCAAGTTGAATCCTTATCAAAAACTTGAGGCTCACTTTTTGGACGACCGGATCGGTTCATCGGTATATATGTATATGGATATAGATGCAACCCGCATACTGCCTTATCTTGAGAAGCACCGCACAACGATGCTCTCTTACTTCTTATACTCCATTTATAAAACAACTGTTTTACATCCGGTAATCAACCGTTTTGTTCTGAACAATCGCCTGTATCAACGCAATCATATTGCCTTTTCTACCGTTGTCAAACAGAAACTTACGGAAGAAGGACGGTCGATCGTCGTTAAGTGGATTTTTGAGGAAGGACTCAGTTTTGCTGAGTTCAATAAACGGGTGCTAACCAGTGTGCTCAAAGCCAAGCGGAATGAAGGGGCTCAAAGTGATAAGTTTTTTGAATTGCTTGGACATTTGCCTCATTTTCTGTTGCGCATGATCATGAGACTGGCAAGATTTTTGAACAATCACAATATGTTGCCGAAGTTTATTGCCGGGGACGATCCTTTGCATGCCACAGCTATGATAGCCAATCTTGGCAGTATCAGACTGAACGCTCCTTATCATCATTTGTACAACTGGGGTACCATTTCCATGTTGTGTGTATTGGGAAAACTCAACGAAGAGACAAATACGATTCGGGCAACCGTGGTCGTAGATGAGCGTATTACAGATGGCATTGCCATGGCTAATGCCTTGGCGACATTTAAGGAAATTATGGAAAACCCGTCGGACGATTGATCAGACGGGTATTTTTATTGATCAGAGATTCGATTTTTTGTAAATATCAGGGTAAAGCAGGTTTGAACATCCGGAATACTGTTTACATCAATTGAGATATCATGTCGCTTGGCAATTTGGTCAGCAATGGCCAGTCCCAGTCCGCTACCGGCATAACCAGCATCTTTGTTCCGATAGAAACGGTCAAATATGTATGGCAGATCTTCGGTCTTTATGCCCGGACCATGATCGCAGATACGGATGATATTGTCTTGAGCAGTTACTTCAATACGGCCTGATACAGATGAGAATTTTATCGCATTGTCCAGCAAGATGAGCAACAACTGTCTGATTCTTCCTTCATCAGCACATACATCAATCATCTTCGAAAGCTCAATATCCCACTGAATGTCTTTTGCCTTACCGTTGATTTTGGCCGATTCCAATGCTGAGCGCAATGGGTCGATCAACGCAATGGTTTTCTTTTCGATATTAAAATCAGCACTGGAAAGGCGGGTCAGTTCCAACAAATCATTGGTCAATCGGCTCAATGCCAATGTCTCATCATGCATCTGCTTATAATAACGATCGATCTGATCCGGTTCAATTGCCACTTTTTCCATCAAAGCTTCGAGTGATCCTTGAAGGACGGTTAACGGTGTTTTCAGTTCGTGCGATACGGTCGCCATAAAATCTTTTCGAATCTGATTGAGCTGTTCGCGTTGTAAATCGCTTTGCTGAAGTTTGACTGCAAGAGAGTTCAGATTGTTTGCCAGCTGACCGACTTCATCTTTTTGACGTATATCATTTCTGACCGACAAATTGCCTTCACTAAGCTCTGTGGTCATTGAAGCCATTTGATTGAGTGGTTTGCTGAATGATAAGGATAGCAGTGTTCCCATGATGACGGCAATGGCCAAGGCGAAGAGCAGACTCAGCCCCATGATCCACGTTGCCGCCTGATATCCGGCATTCAGACCGGTTATCTGCGTGTGTACCAGTACTGCACCGATGATGTTGCCTGACTTATCCAACAATGGAGTTGCTACGGTCATGGACGAACCATCCAGCAGAGATGAGAAGTCTTCACTTAGCTGAGTCTCACCTTTCAAAACGCGTTCGACAATTTGTTTGGCACTGTCCGGAAGCTGATTGAAGGTTATCGGATTTTGCCCTCCCATTCGGCGGGTAATGATGGAATAGTCACTGTCAATGACCCATACTTCATCATTTCCGCTGCCATACAGAGTTCTTAGTAACATTCCCATGCCCCCGGTCGGTCGCAGCAAGTCGGATGACTCAGAAATGGTTGATGCGATGGTCAATGCTTTATCCTTTAGCTTCTCTTCATTATCCGATATTACATAGTTGCGAAAAACCAGCATGAAGATGCCGCCGATGATCACAGTAAAAACCAGCAACGTACTTCCGACATAGAGAATCAGTTTTCTTGATATTTTACTTTTCATTGCTGACCTCCATTTTATAGCCGACTCCCCAAATGGTGACGATCTGCCATTGCGGATGATCGACTTCATCGCACTTTGCTCTTAATCGTTTGATATGGGCATCGACGGTACGATCATCACCGATATAATCAAATCCCCAACACCTTTCCAATAAGTGCTCGCGGGTAAACACCTGATTGGGATAGCCGGCTAATGTGGATAGCAGTTCGAATTCTTTTTTGGTCAGGTTGAGCGGTACATCATTAATCATGGCTTGATAAGAGGATTCATCGATTGTCAGTGAATACAAGCGGATGATCTTTCGATTTTCTTTTTTTGGTTCGATTCTGCGGAAAATCGCATTTATACGGGCAATGATTTCTTTAGGAGAAAACGGCTTGACGATATAATCATCTGCTCCGATGTCCAGTCCCATGATTTTATCGAAGTCCTCGCTGCGCGCTGTTATCATGATGATCGGAACCATGGAAGTCTTTCGGATTTCTTTGCATACAGAAAAACCATCCAGCTTCGGCATCATGACATCAAGCAAAATCATATCCGGTTTCCATTGATCAAATGCTCTAAGAGCAGCTTCGCCATCGGAAACACTAAGTACGTTCATTTGCTCTTTTTTAATATAATCACTCAAGATATTGACTATCGACGGATTATCATCCACGATTAGGATTTTCTTCACACTGACCACCTCAGAAAGAGTTTATCACTCATTTGTGACTTTCTTATGACAAAAACAGTCGAAAATACATATAAATACCTCGGTTTTGTCATAATTTCGTCATAACTTAATTATAAACTATAGTCAATCAGAAATACTGAGAACAGGAGATGATTGTATGAAAAAGTTGTTTATTACGTTGATGGTGTTGGTTGGATTATCGCTGACCTTGGTTGGTGCTATGGCTGCCGGAAATGATGATGCTTGGGAATTCGTTGGAAAACTTGCCGGAAAAACTCCGGAAGAAATCGCTGAGTTGCGAGGTAATGGTTTCCATATGGGTCAATTGGCCTTGGATGCCGACAAGTTAGATGAGTTTAAGGCTTATATGACTGAAAGACGTGAAGCCATTCTTGAACAGAAAGTTGCGGATGGCGTGTTGACTCAGGCAGAAGCAGATGCGCTGAAAGCCGAAATGGAAGCTCGCAGTGCTGATTGCACGGGTGATGGAACAAATCAGGCGTTGGGCGGAATGCGAATCCGAGCCAATACAAGTGGTGGCAATGGCGGTTTCGGCCGTCGCGGTAACCGTTAAGTAAAAGAAGTGATGTCCTTGTCGGATATCACTTTTTTTTATTCAACTATGAACTCTTTCAATCGGTTAAGTATATGTTGGGGTCCTTTGATGGTCATCCGATAACCCTCTTCCTCTTCTGCTGAAGACATTGTCATACATTCTTCCTGAATCAGAAACAACATATCCACCCGTTGATAAGGAAGCAAAATATTGATGCTTTCACTTTGGAATCTGAAGTCGAACAGTGTTTTGATCAGTTCATCAATTCCCATCCCCGTTAGTGCTGATATCCGGATACTGTTATGTCCGTTGGGTATAAACGATTCCGACGTTTTATCGCTCTTGTTCAACACCAATATTTCCTCGATCGAACCGGCTCCGATATCGCGCAACGTTTCACGGGTTGTTTCGATATGAACCTGATGGTCCGGATCACTAAAGTCGACTACATGCAATAAAATGTCGGCTTCGATGGCTTCTTCCAGTGTTGAACGAAATGCTTTGATCAGCTGATGAGGAAGATTGCTGACAAAACCGACGGTATCCGACAAAATAAATGGCGGATATGGCGGAATGTGAATGTTTCTTACCGATGTTTCCAAGGTTGCGAAGAGCTGATCTTTAACGAAAACTTCCTTTTCAGATGCACCGTTTTGACTGGCGGATATCAGATGATTCATCAGCGTGCTCTTGCCGGCATTGGTATATCCTACCAGAGCTACATTGAATAATCCTTGTTTTTTGCGTTTGCGACGCTGAACCTGACGTTGCTGGGCAATCAGCTGTAAGTCCTGATTCATCTCATATATCTGGCGTTCTAAGCGGCGACGGTCGAGTTCAAGCTTTGTTTCACCGGTACCGCGGCTGCGCATGGCTCCTTGTGAACCGGCTTGACGGCTTAAGGCTGTATAACTGCCAATCATCCGGGGCAGTTCATATTGCAATCGTGCGACATCAACCTGCAGTTTTGCTTCTTTGCTTTTTGCTCTGCGGGCAAAAATTTCCAGAATCAGTGCTGTACGGTCAAACACGGCCAGATCCAATGCTTCATCGAGATTTCTTAGCTGAGAGGGAGAAAGTTCATGCAGGGTTATGACTGTTCCCACTTCATTTTCTGCACAGAAATTCTTGATTTCTTCAATTTTTCCGCTTCCAATGTATGTAGATGATCCTGTTGAGGCGACCTGTTGAAATGAAGCAATCACGTCCATATCGCAAGCCGAGGCTAAATTGACCAATTCTTCCATGGCTCGGTTAAAATTCGTAGCTGAGGTGTCTTTGACACCCAGAATCACGACGCGTTGCTTTTCAATGTTCATTCGATTTCTTCCCTTGAAAGTTCTAAAACGACACTTCCGTTTTCGATGTATCCGTCCGCCGTATCAATCATTCGACCGACCACATTTAATGACATATCGGTACCGCTTTCTCCAAGCAGTGTCCAATAATATGTTTCCAGTTCAATTTGTCTGGGCTGATTCAAAACTTGCAGGATTTCATCCAGCTGTTTCTGAGTCATGGGATTATTCTCACTGATAAAATGTAATACCGTGACCTTCCCTTTCGGTTCGATCGTTATCGATAGCTTCGAAAAGTTTTCCAGCAAAAGAAACGTCGTAATCTCATCAGCAATGCTGGTAATGCGTTTGATATGCGTTCTCATTTTTCCCCACCTTTCAATGTCTGAATTATGATTATAAGTACACCGGCGACCAATCCTCCGGCAAAACCGTTGTTATATAAGTTCAATCCTCCGTGAAAATCACCGACTTGCCGAACCACAAATACATGCAAGAAGCCGGCTACGATTCCCCATCCCGGCCCATAGACACCAGCAATCGGGACAAGTGTGGTGGCAAAGAGAATCGATCCTAACGTCGTGGTTGCGTTTAACGGTAAGCCAAGCAAGAGGCTCGATATAATTGCACCAGTGAAAATCGGCCAGATATTCTTCGGATGTTTTCCGAATGCTCCAAAACCAATAATCGTAAAGATGGCAGCAAGCATAAACCCGTTAACGACACCACCGAATCCCAATACCAACCCCGTGCCCATCAAGCCGACAATACCCATATTGAATAATGTGGCCCCAAAACCGGCAGGTTCAGTAAAATCGGAGATGGCACGTCCACTGATCGGCAAGATAAGTTTCCACTTTTTGATCAATTCTTCCTCAGCGAAGTATCCGACAGTCATCAAATAAAAACAAGAAATGAATAAAAGAGCAAGAATGATCGAGTTATGACTTTGATAAAGCAATACTACCCGCTCTGTTGGATATCCCAATGATTTCATAACTGAAACAAAAACGATACCGATGATACCTGAAGCAAAACCGATGTTATATAAGTTAAAACCATCATGAAACTTAAGAAGATGTCTGGCGATAGGGATGACAAAGAATCCCAGGATGATGCCAACCGAAATTCCCAGTGTCCATGCTAATACACCGGTAAATCCATATCCGAAAATCAGATGACTTACCACCGGTCCCAGGGTTCCGGCGAAAACGCTCAGCATAATTATCGAGCGAAACTTGATTTTCGCATATCGGCTGTACAACAGTCCTCCCAGATAGATAGGAATAAGATTGACTAACGTCATTCCTAAAAAGGAAAATCCGAAAATCGTAAAGAATGCGGCAAACATAAGTCCTGTGTAAGGAAGTTTTAGAAAGTAAAACAATAAAATGTTCATCAGGGCAATCAGACCGACATTGATAAGTGTTGCGGCGATGCCACCGATTTCAAGATAGTCAGTCAGTAAAATGGCTGGAGACAGCTGAATCTTTATAAAATTTTCGAATGCCAGCGGGTCGTTGGCGATGATAACGCCAATAAAGCAAATGAGCGGAAAATAGAAAAGAAGCGTTACCCTTAATCGATTTGGCAGCGGCTTCTTCAATCTGTTAAATAGTACCATATTAAATCACTCCCGAATTATTTATATCAGAAATCCGGGATATTTGCATTATATTTCTTAAGAATCGCTTCTTTTTACTGTCCTTCCCTCGATGTATCCGCGTTCACCTCGGGGTTCTAACTGAAAACTTCCGCCAAGCTCGTCTGCCCATTGATAACCCACACGTTGAGGGTCATAGTGTTCCATTACTTGCCATAGCTGACCGATGGCTTCGGAAAACTCTTCATCCGGGTAAGGCGGCCCCTGAAAAATCATGACCTCACAAGCCGGCAGTTTCATCATTGAATAGCCTGAGGGAATTTCTTTATCATACTCAGAACTTACTTCAACTCCTTGAATATACTTCGAAGTGCCCTCTTCGATCAGTTGTTCGCCTAGCCACATGCCCATGGGTTCCCCAAGTGCGCCTTCGATACTTAGCAACTGATCCCAGACATCGCA
>JANJWY010000021.1 GCA_024709285.1 Erysipelotrichaceae bacterium | reverse complement strand
ATTGATGCAGCGAGGAAGCGTCCTTTGGAGTTTAGAAAACGTCTGGAAAATTTCATTAATAAAACGAGGGAAAACAAGTATATAGGGTATGGGGGAATCGATAAATACTATACACTTTAGTCAGCTCTGTATCGATATGCTCCTTAGAACAGGCAAAAAGCAGGCACGTTTTTGCAATCAGATGATAGTGATATAATTTGTGCAATCCAAAGAGTGGCTAAGTCTTGATCGCAATAAGTGATCTGTAAACTTAGCTTCTTTTTTATATAAAAGTCAGAGTGAGAGAAAGACGAGTTTTTAAATATTTTTAAAGTAAGAAAATTTCTGCGTAATATTACGATATAACACAGCATTCTTTATTTGGAACATTTTGATTCGGTTAGTGATGAATGCTTTTTGCAAAACGGGATAAGATTTCGATTAATTTGATATAAATAGCCAGTTTATGTGATGATGGATATATAATAATAAAAGTTAAATCAAAATGTAATTTATAAATTATAATAAATTAGATATAAATCTAAAATACTATTGACAAATAAATTAGACAGAATTATAATAATGATGAAGAAAGTAGAGGTGAACATAATGTTCAATCAATTTCCAAATTATGATGAATCCAAATTCACCATCGATTACAAAGAAATATGTAGCAATGATCTTAAGCAATACTGCAAGTCAGAAAATATTATGCTTTCATCACTAATGCTTGCCAAAACAAAAGGTACAATAAAGTTCAAAATGGAACTTGCTACCTGTCATTTGTTACAGTGTATTTATAATTGGCTGAGTATCGTTATAAACCGACTCACAGCTGACATCGAACAAAACAGAAAGGTCCATGGGCAGATATCATGAAGAAAGTTGAAGTATCAATTCAGACGAACCCAGTATTCGAGATGCTTGTATCACTTAATCGCATAGCTGACACCGATCAACTGGAAAGCAGTTATTTTGAAAATGCCGGCTATCCGCCTAATCCTAGAATGACCGAAATCATTCAAGAGATAAAAAACAGCTTATCAGCCTTTAATCGACAAGAGATTTCATACTTCTTTGGTAAACCGGTTTGCTCACTGTTATGGGATTTTGTAATATCCGAAGGGATCAGTGACATCAGCCAGTTGCCGGTCAAGTTTTCTGAACTTTCAGAGAGGGATAGTTTAAAACACTTGCTTTGCGACGTTATTGAGTCAGTTTGTGAACAAGAATCGAATCTTTGCCAAGATGAGAAAGGGATTGAAATCTTGCTTTCAGACCTGGAATCATTTGAACAACGTTTGGCAGGATGCCAAGACTTATCATCTTTAGATCGGGAAAAAGCATTGGATTTTTTGCACTATCCTGCTGAAGCAAAGTTACGACTTGTAAACTTGTTAAAACAATATGTGAGAGTTTTCGCACCCTATGTTGCGGAACTTGAGGAACTGGACAGAGCAGAAGTGGATAGAAGCCGTAGTGCCTGTATAGACAATTTTGAGGAATTTGTAACAAATTATCTTAAAATAAATGTAAATATTTTAGCGCCGGCTAAACAGGTCATATTGATCCCTAATGCATTCTCAGAAATTCTTACATATTTTCTCAAGCCTGCTGAAGGTCAGTTTGTATTGGTTTATGGAACCTTCATAAGTAAAAAAAGAATGCGTGAAAAACGAAGTGAAGAGATCAAACAGTTCTTAAAAGTGCTTTCGGAAGAAAAACGTATCGAAATAATTAAGATTCTTGCAGTCAAACCGGCACTCGGAAATGATTTAGCTAAGCAAATTGGGTTAACCAATGCCACGGCTTCATATCATATGACAATGATGCTGGGTATCGGCTTAATTGACTACGAACGAGTCGGACAGAGGTTACATTATGTTTTGAAAAAAGAAGTGCTTAAAGATTTGATGGATAAAGCGTATCAGGAACTTACAAATCAGTAATTAAGAAGGATTTTAACAATTTAATAATCTAAAAAGGAAGAAAGTGTCAATATGCAGATAATATTGGCACTTTTTTATTGGATTGAGGACACTTTCTTCTTAGAAGCAGTTAGTCGATGTTACATCATAATATGGGAACATGCCTTTTTTTGTTGCAGAAACGTTTAAGTCCGTTTACAATTTTTTTAGTACTTATTACTACAAAAAAAGCTTACTTCAGAAAGGGAAAGCAAATAAATTATTTGCAGATAAATAATGAAGAACAATGAAGTATTATTCGGAGGACGAGACAACAAGATATTCAGGATAACTGATAAAGTGATTCGTCCATCAGCTGCATGGACACCTCATGTTCATGATTTCCTAAACTTTCTGATTGATGAAGGCGTTACGTATGTGCCCCGCCCCTATGGAATAAATGAGAATGGAGAGGAGATCTTATCTTATGTTCAAGGTGAGGTCTTTAACTATCCATTACCCAAGTTTATGTTACAAGATCATATGATTATATCATCAGCGAAATTATTAAGAAGTTACCATGAAGTTAGTGGAAGGTATATCGATAGGATAACCCATAAAGAAGGGTGGATGTTACCCGCTGTTGATCCGATAGAAGTCATGTGTCATGGAGATTTTGCCCCTTACAACATAACCATCGTCGATGGAGAAGCTTTTGGAATTATTGATTTTGATACATTGCATCCTGGACCTAAAATGTGGGATGTCGCTTATGCAGTATATCGCTGGGTACCATTTACAAATCCAACAAATCCGGATGGCTGTTTTTCTTTGGATGAACAGATAAGGAAGACAAAATTATTCTTAGATACTTACGATTTAAATCTTGAAGAACGAGAATTACTTCCTCAAATGATGGAAGATCGACTGACTCGCCTGGTCAGCTACATGAAAAATCAGGCAGCTGGCGGAAATCAAGACTTTCAGATGAACATTGATGAGGGACATATGGATTTGTATATCAAAGATATTCAATATATACTAAAGAATGAAAAAACGATAACAGATGGAATAAAGTAAACTCTTATGCTTAGAGTTTCTTCATTTTTACCACAATTTAGCAAACAAAAAAATCTTTTAAGATATGGATGTAGATATCAATAATGAGTATTCGAGTAATTTGAAACAGCAGTTTTGATTACTGAAGTATAGAAATAGCTGAAAAAAGTATTGATGACACTTAATGGGTGCGAAGAAACATCTTGCGGATTCGGGTGCTTTCGGACGTGCGATCGTGGTTGATCTGTTGCTAAGGATTAAGCGCAGAAGTCATTGAGGATATAATTGTGATTGCGCTTGAACGATTGATTTATGTTTCTTGCGAACCGGCAACACTTGCCAGAAATATATCTTTGCTTAAATAACTGTATGATGTGAAGATTATTCAACCGGTGGATATTGTCCCTCAGACCGTGCATGTTGAAAGTGTCGTTTTAATGTCAAATAACAATAAATAATCCGAGAGGAGGGGGTGAAGTGAAACACACTCTGAAAGAGATCTTATTTGGAATTTTGCTTGTAGTTGTGATTTTTATCGCCTTGCTGATTGAAGGAATTATTATTTTATTTTCAATTGGTGACCCTGGAGGTAATATTAAATATCCGACATTAAATGGTCAAATGTTGGTAACTGCATTGATCGTGCTTCCTACAACATACGGATTTGCGGTTCGACTTAAGACTAAAAGTATGGCAGAAGCAATAAAGAGGGGTCTAATATGGACGTGTATCGTCACATTATTTTTTATACTGATGGGTCTCGGTGATAATGATCTTGAAGTATATTTCGGTAGAATTGGAATATATGTTCTGTTGCTCTGTACATTCTCAGGACCGATCCTATATGCAAAAATAAGGAAATTGGGTAAAAGCGAATAAAGTTTGGTTGATAACTATACTATTTGTTTCGCTAAACATAATGAACCATAAGGTCATTATTAATGAATAGACCTATCACCCGATTAAAAAAGAGTTGTCATTTTCCATATGGACGATTTGGGTCGACTTATTCCTATTATTGGCAATCGTTGATAGTGTCTTGGTGATATTAGGGATTGTGGATAAATTTTGGAAGTATTGAAATAGAAGGTTCAAATGCTAAAGTTTTACTGATAAGATTGTCTGTCTTTGACACGATAAAGATTGTGTCAGAGCACGCATTCCTCTATTAACATACCCAAAGTCCTTACATAGTCTAGTTAAATCTGGGGTTAAAATCTCAGTTTTTTTTCGGATGTACACTTTTACCGCAGTTCTGTTGTAGAGTTGCGGTTTTCTCTATTTATAATTATTCAATTGTTATGTGAAAATAAAAGGAATATAATAATCTTAATAAAGAATGTAGAAGCTATAATGAAAATCAGGAAATGATACGACAGCTGCAAATAGATATTTACAGGTGTTCTTTGCATTGTTGCCAGAGTATTTGGAAGGTAACACACCGAATGATAATTTTGCTATATGCAAAGAGCTTATATATCCGCATCAGTAAACATATAGATTCATGAATGGAGAGATTGTCCTTGTTACGTGAAATAATCATTATGATTGGCGGATTATT
>JANJWY010000171.1 GCA_024709285.1 Erysipelotrichaceae bacterium | reverse complement strand
AAAGATGAATATGATATTGCGGGTTTCTGTGTGGGTGTCGCCGATAAAAGTAAGCTTATTCTGCCCGGTCATGTCAATGTCGGAGATGTGATCATAGGGTTGGCAAGTTCGGGACTTCATTCCAATGGATTCTCCTTGGTGAGGAAGATACTTTTCAAAGATCATGCACTTGATCCGATGATGAAATTCGGTGAAGCCACGCTTGGAGAAACCTTGTTAACACCTACGCGCATATATGTAAGAGCCGTACTCCCATTGATTCAGCAGAGTAAGATTCATGGCATCGCCCATATTACGGGTGGCGGGTTTATCGAAAACGCACCGCGATGCATCCAGGATGAGCAAGGCATCCTCATTCATAAAGGAACATGGCCGATTCCACCGATATTTACTTTTCTAGCCGATTTGGGCCGTATTCCCGAAGATCAGTTGTATCAGGTGTTTAACATGGGCATCGGTATGATGCTGATCGTCGATCCGAAGGATGTTGATGAAGTGCTGGATTATCTTAAATCTCACCATGAACAGCCATATGTCATCGGTGAGGTAACCGATACTCCGGGGGTCGTTATTCAATGAAGAATATCGTCATCTTTGCTTCCGGTTTCGGATCGAATTTTCAAGCGCTGTTGGATGCTACCAAAGATGGGCGATTGCATGGAAAAATTGTCGGACTCATTTGTGATAAACCGGGGGCTTATGCGATGGAACGCGCCAGGATTCACAGCATTCCGGTTGCACTGTTTGAGCGGCACTCCTTTGTATCGAAACATGATATGGATGTGGCTATATTGAATCAGTGTCAGGATTGGAAGGCGGACTGGCTGGTATTGGCTGGATATATGCGCCTGCTGTCACCGATGCTGATTAGGGCATTTCCGCGACACATCGTCAATATTCATCCTTCGCTGTTACCGAAGTATCGCGGATTGGATGCGGTGGGTCAGGCATTGGATCAAAAGGAATCGATTTACGGTTTGACGATTCACTTTGTGGATGAGGGGATGGATACCGGAGAAATCATCGTTCAGGTTCCTTTTGAAGTTGATGTGATGGATCGTGATCATATTGAGAAAAGATTGCATGCGTTGGAACATCAGACGTATCCGGCGGTGATTAATAAGTTGATAATGGAGGAATCGGTATGAGGCGTGCGTTGATCAGTGTAAGTGATAAAACCGGAATTGTCGAAATTGCGAAAGAGCTTATGGATCTTGGCATTGAAATCATTTCGACCGGAGGAACGTACAAATTACTCGCCGATGCGGGAGTCGATGTATTACCCATCGAAGAAGTCACGCATTTTCCGGAGATGTTGGATGGACGGGTGAAGACCTTACATCCGAATATCCATGGGGGGCTTTTATTTCGACGAAAAGATAAACATCATGTGGAAGCGATAAAGAAACAACAAATTTCGCCAATTGATTTTGTCATCGTCAACTTATACCCGTTTGTCGAGACGATCAAAAAAGAGAACTGTTCATTGGAAATTGCCATTGAGAATATCGATATCGGCGGACCTTCGATGTTGCGTTCAGCCGCTAAGAATCATGAAGATGTCACGGTGATTTGTGATTTGAAAGATGCCGCTGAGATGATTCGTCAGTTAAAAGAAGAGGGCGAGACATCCCTTGATTTTCGTCGTTTCTTAGCCGCGAAGGTCTTTCGTTTAACCGCCGCATACGATGCGATGATTGCGGAATACCTGACAGAAGAGGACTTTCCGGAAAGAATCACACATACCTATACGAAAGTTGCGGATTTGCGTTATGGTGAGAATCCGCATCAGAAAGCGGCTTTCTATAAGACAAACCTTCAAGAGCCAAGTTCACTTTCTGCTTGTGATCAGTTGCAGGGAAAGGAACTGTCCTATAACAATATTCAGGATGCCAATGCGGCGCTTGCGATTTTGAGTGAGTTTGATGCGCCGTGTTGTGTGGCGGTCAAACATACCAATCCTTGCGGAGTAGGATTGGCGGACAGTCTTGTTACGGCTTGGCAGAAAGCCTATCAAGCCGATCCTGTCAGTATTTTTGGCGGAATCGTGGCGTTTAACGGCGAAGTGAATGAAGCGATTGCTCAAGGACTCTCCGAGTTATTTTTGGAAGTCATTTTAGCACCGAAGTTCACGCTGAAAGCATTGGAAATTCTGAGTTTAAAGAAGAATGTTCGGGTTTTGGTGACGAGCGATAATTTTGATCGTCCGTATTCGATGACTTGTGCCCGGGGTTCCGGAGGACTGTTGGTTCAGACAACGGATATGGTGGAGTTGGATAAAGAAGATTGTAAGGTCGTGTGTGGAAGCGTGAATGATTCTGATTGGGATGATTTGCTCTTTGGGGAAAAAGTGTGCAAACATGTCAAAAGCAATGCGATCGTTTTGGTGAAGGATGGCATGACTGTTGGAATCGGAGGCGGTCAGAGCAATCGGGTCGGAGCCGCGAAAATAGCGCTTGAACAAGCCGGGGGTAAGGCAAGAGGAGCAATTCTTGCTTCCGATGCTTTCTTTCCGATGCCC
>JANJWY010000239.1 GCA_024709285.1 Erysipelotrichaceae bacterium | reverse complement strand
GTCCGAGGACTGCACTGTATCCGGCTAGATAAAGCAATGTTGCTCCTTGAGCATCCAATGAAGCTTTAAAGAAATAGCGGACAAGCAATACGGCCAACAATCCTTTGAATGCATCCAGAAACGCAACTACGATACCAAACTTCCATCCAAGCGATTCAACGGCATTGGATGCTCCGGCATTGCCTCTGCCTAATGTACGAATGTCGACCTTTTTGATCAGTTTTCCTAAAATATAAGACGTCTGAAAGTTCCCCAATAAATACCCAAGAGCTATGACAATGAGAAAATCTTGCATAGGCCTCCTCTGACAGATTGTTGCCTGACTTTTTATATATTATAACACAGGTTCAGTTGTGAGAAAGAGGCGATATTTCAGTTTTTAAGGGAAGTCGGAAGATGCGGAAGAGTATATAAGATCCCAGGGAAAATGCGGCGATGTATATGATGAGGAATATCATATAGGGTACATGTTGGTAGATGATGTTGAACACCGGAAGAGATGAATCGTGGAAAGGACTGATAAAGAACATTTCCAACCCTTGATTAATGCCTATGTAATAGGTGGTCACATCGATGGTGATAGCTATGGCAACACATATCAGAAATACGTTGAGTGCGGATATTAAGGTTTTCCGGTCATTCGGCACTTTTTGGTTGGCAATAAGCAGAAAGCCGATAAGGATCATTGAACTGTGGTGAATCATGGTTTGAATGTTGATACCAATGGTATCCACAAATACGGTTACCGGGTAGAGCATGACGGCAAGACCGGCGGTTAAGCCAAAAGTAGCCAAGAAGGCATAGCAAGCTTTTTCGATGGTTTTGTTTTTGGTCAAAGCTGCAATCAGGGCAATGTACATCGGTGTCGAACAAAACTGAAAGGGAAAAGCATACCATTGATACGTCCACCAAGTCGCATTCGCATCATAATTAAAAGAGAAGTTGATTTGCTTGTAAACTTCCAAACTTAAGGTAACGATGGCATAGGTCAGCAGAATTTTCTTTATCTGTTGGTTATCAAAGTTTCGGCCGCGAAAATAAGTAATCACAAGGATCATCAGGGTCAGTATCAGGAAGAGCCAATGAAACCAGCCATAACTGACGGGTTGAATCATGTTGGCATCAAGGAAGATTAGCAGTTGTTCGAATAAGTTCATGTGCATCACCGAGATTACTTTATCAAAATGATGAAATAATACAATATTCGATGAACAGGTTACTGAATTTTGATGATAACTGACAAAAAAAAACTGCATTTGCAGTTTCTTCTCTATACCGTGAGGGCGGCGTTGATTAACGCAGTTTCTACTTTGATGGCCAACTCGACTAACCGCGGCTCTTCAAGCAGGTTCATCAGACTGGAAGGCTTGACCATTTCAATCGCGCCGACACCGTCTTTTTCCTTCACAATGAATTTGCATGGCAGAAAGTAAATGGCTTGGGGATGGATGTTGATGGCAGCGAAAGCTTCAAACGGATTACAGATTTCCAGAATCGCAATTTTCCCTTGGAATTCAATGCCCTTGTCCTTAAACTTTTCATGCATGTTGATCTGGCATAACGTACCGAATTTGGCTTGCATCAATGCTTCTTTTAAATCGATGATGGTGTCCTCAAAAGACTTTTGTGTGATATGTATGAATTCTTGCAACATAGGGTACCTCTTTTATTTCAATCATATTATACCACTTTTGAAAGTGATGACCTTTGGTTTGCTCAAAACCGTGACTTTATCACAAAGTAAAAGCCTGATGACTCAGGCTTTGCGAGACTTCGATGGAATAGACCAAGGCAAGTATAGCAGAATCAAAAACGTGATGACTAGCAAGGTAAAATAGACAAGATACATCAGATGCGAATTATTAGCGTTCAGTGTTTCCAGAATGGTGCCTTCCAAACCGGACATCAGAAAGAAGTAATTGGCCTGCTGATGCTGTAACATAAGATTGAACGGTGTAACAAACAGAGCGAGTAAGATCATTACTCCCACTAAGCGCGGAAGGTTCTTTATAGAAGGGCGATATTTTTCTACCAAAATCAAATACCATCCGGCAAAGAATATAAACCCGTGGATCAGCATTGACTGAATGAACTGAAGGCTGAGCAGCGGATACATCGTGCAGTCCGGAGTAAGCAAGGCCATGCCGGCTCCGGCGATGCCGCCCACATAAACCAGTTCCAATAAAATCGGTTTTCGCGAAATTACTGCCCAAGGCACAAATACGGACATCAACCCGCATAGTTGAAAGGGAAGCAGGGCGGAGGGGATGAGTTCTTCAATCCCCAAGCTGAGCACCCATAATATCCGGATGAACTCAAGAGTCGGAATCAAGAAGGCGATGATCAACAGAAACCGATGCCTGACACTCGCATCTTTATTCTTATAGTAGCGGATACCGATAAACATTAATACAAAGAAGACGGCGAGTATGGACAAATGAAGCGGGGTGAACGTACCAACTCCGATGTTGTCGGGCAGTTGATCTTTGTAGGTGAAGAAATATTGCAATGTCATAGAAAATCCTCGCTTTTAATATCATTTTGACACGAAATGAGTGTGTGTCAAGAATGTTTTAAAAAAATATACCTCTATGAAAAAAAGAACTGTATGTTACAATTGTAGTAACGTACCAGGGGGGTATGATAATGAAAAGACAACAATATTTTAAGTTTATATGGATGGCGGTCATAGTTATTTTCGTTGTCTTCGCAGGGTTGTTATTCTTCAATTTTGATCATCTTTCAGCCGGTAAGCTAGAGAAGGTCGAGGTCGTTTGGGCGGATCCAGTAACTGAAGATGATAACATTCTCAAGACGTTTACGGACAAAGAAGATTTAAAAAATCTTACATCCGTTTTCTTCAGCAAGTTCAATGAGAGTATTTTCTTTGATACGGCTCAGGACAGTCTGCTTTCGGTCGTATTTACTTTCGAAAAGAAAACCATAACGTTCAAGCTATTCAGCGATTCAGATCTGGGAAGTCAGGAATACACGTATTTTAAGTTTCCGGAGCGTAAGATGCGGTTTTCTATTCCTGCCGGTCAAAGAAAACTTCTGTCTGAGCTGATGCCATAGCAAAAGGATTGAGGAGTTTAATTTAAGTTAATT
>JANJWY010000087.1 GCA_024709285.1 Erysipelotrichaceae bacterium | reverse complement strand
ATGATAATTTCATAAAGAGTGTTAAAAAATTGAATCCTATATATTGTGTTGGATTATAATAAACAGGAAAGAGAAGTACTCAGTTCTCAACATTATTTTTCTCTAAAAGGTCAATAATAACTTTGGCACAATCTTCAGCACCATTTTCAGATTGGATTTTGACGCCCATGGCTTTTGCTTCTGCTATGATGTCCGGTTGACAAGCCACAATGATAGCATCAGCCAAGTTATCTGCCGAAAGATTCTTCACGTAGATCGGTTTGACTCCAATGTTTAGATCATATGAGCGGTGAGCCCAGGCAAACTGATCGTTTGAGAATGGAACAATGATGCTTGGTACACCAGCCCGAAATCCCGCTGCTGAGGTGCCGGCACCCCCATGATGACAAACAGCGGAGACATGTTTGAATAACCAACTGTGAGGAATACCATCAATGGCATAGATGTCGTCGGTCAGATTGTCAGGTTTGCCAAATCCGGAGATAATTGCTCGTTTTCCGCTCTTTCTTATGGCATTAACCACGAGTTCACCGAGTTCATCATGTTTCTTCATCATAGCCATACTTCCAAAACCGATATAGATCGGTTTTTCTTTTGCTTGAATGAAGTCAATCAAGGATTGGTCCGGTGCGAAGTCATCTTTCTCCTCCACAAACCAATATCCCTTCTGATGGATGTGCGGATTCCAATCCAAAGGTCTCTCAAACACATAGTTACTACAGGAAATCAAGGCTGGCTGATTAGCTTTGTTATGATTTTCATAAGGAGAACCAAAATCTCTGGGTAGACGTCCGAAATGCTTTTTCCAAAAAGATCTGACCGATCCCTTGCCAGCCATCCACAACATGACTTGTAACATCTGGTAACTCAGCTTTTTGTTAATCGTAGTTGGTTTTGATTTTCCATACGTGATAACCGACAAGTATTCTTTGGTTTTGTGCATCGGAAAAGGTGAGGCAAGTACAGCCGGTATACCAAGTTCTTGAGCAGCAAAATAGCCAATGGTCAAACCTGGATGATAAATGATCAACTCACTGTTTTGACAGGCTTTATAGTACTCTTTCGTAGTATACTCACCATATGCTTTCATCTTATTAAAAGCCAGCAACATTTTCAGCGGATTATCTGCCGAACCGGCTTCTTCCAACATTCTCGGATCAATATTCAAAGCTTCTATATCAACGTTAATTGGGAAATATTCAATTTCGTAATGGTTCACAAATGATTCAAACTCTTTTTGTCCTGCAATTCGTACTTGTTTCCCAAATTTTTTCAACTGTTGTGCTAAAGCGATATAGGGTTGAAAATCGCCCCTGGAACCGGCGCATAGGATTGTGATCATAGATTCTCCTTAAAACAGGTTTTGTTTGTTTCATACAACAACGTGTTGTATGATATAAGCATATAGGGAAAAGTACTGTCATTCAATCAACAATTCATATCCATGTGTCGGATTAATAACTTGGGAGATTCAGATGAACAAAAAACAACCGGAAATAACCATGATGACAAAGCAGATCATCAAAGATGCATTTTGGGAGTTGTATAAAGAAAAAAAGATTGAGAACATTACAATAAAGGATATTACGCATAAGGCCGGATTCAACCGATCTACTTTTTATGCATATTTCACGGATGTCTACGACTTGCTCGAACAGTTCGAAGATGATTTAATGCCCGGGATAGAACATTTACCGCCAATTAATGCAACGAGAGAGTATAGTGATGATTTTTTAAGAAATATCATTACAATATAAGAGAAAAACAGTGCATATTATTCAGTATTGTTAAGTGAGAATGGTGATCCGCGGTTTGCTTTAAAACTGAAGAAGATTTTTAAATCAATGATGACGGAAGCTGTAAAAAATCGTGTTAATATTTCGCCAGAAGAGATGGATTATGCTTTAGAGTTCTTGGCCGGAGCCACTCTTTCCATAGTAAAACATTGGTATGATCAGGGTAAGAATATTCCGATGCAACAGCTTATACCTTTGATGTATAAACTTATGGAAAATCGATTTGTACAGGAATTGGATATAGAAATGAATTAGAAATTACTGACTTTGAGCTGGTTATATTGTGAAGCTTTAAATGCTTGCTTCTCGTAATCTACTGTTTAAATAATTGGAGAAGGACGGATAATATATGAAAGAAATGCGATTCGCAGTTGTTATTAATGCATCGAAAGAAAAAGTATGGACAACTCTTTGGGAGGATGTTACCTTCCGTGATTGGGCAGGGTTGATTGATGAGGGCACCTATATTCAGGGTACGATGGAAGAGGGAAATGAGATTCAATTCATATCTTCCGTAAGCGGATATGGTGTGACAGATATGATTGAAAGACTTATTCCCAATGAGTTTGTGTTATTCAGACACAGTGCTGACACAATTGAAAGCGGAAAAAAAGTACGCACAAACGAGTGGACCGGGGGATCTGAAAGTTACACGCTTATCGAAGAAAACGGTGTTACGACATTGATTGTTAAGACGGATGTTCCGGCAGAACAAGAAGAAACATTTAATGTCAGGTTTCCACAAGCGTTAATGCGTGTTAAAACTTTAGCGGAAGGAGGAAGTGAAAATGTCATTTGATGCTTATTTGGACAATATTGCTAAGAAAACCGGGAAGACCCCATTGCAGATGAGAGATGAGGCCATTGAACAAGGCATCTTATCCGAAGATATGAAAGCTACGATTTTTACAGATTGGTTAAAAAGTGAGTACCAGCTGGGTCACGGTCATGCCATGGCTATGTGGAAATACTTTATCGATCAGCAATGGATCATAACGAAGCACTCTAAGATATAAGCTAGAGAAGATGAATGAGTTTATTTTGAGCGTCAAAGGAGGGTAACATATGAAATCAGTTGGTGAACAATTACTTCGAGATCCGGAAATTCAGCCTACCGAAGAGGTTATTTCAAATGCACTGAAAGATGCCAACAAGCCCTATTTGAAGTTTGTCAGTGAACTTGCGAACCATGATATTCAAATACATTGGCGTTATTACACAGATGGTAAGGCATGGCTGGCAAAAGGAGTGGTTCATCGGAGGGGAGCTAGAGGAGGTCAGAAAGAAACCACCGTTTTATGGCTTTCCATTTGGGACGGCTTTTTTAAAGTAACTTTATTTATTCCGGAGAAAGTCCGGACAGATGCACTAAATCTTCCGCTTGATATTGAGATTAACCAAATGATAACTGATTCGAAGCAAATGGGAAAACTGAAATTCTTTCCACTGATTTTCGATGTAAGTTCGGAAGAAAGATTTGAAGATATATACTTGCTTGCTGATTTTATAAAAAGCATAAAATAGATATGAATACTAATCGTGAATTACTAAAGTGACATTTATCAAGTTTTCAATCATGTGATTTGCAGTAAACAAGATTGGGTAATTAACTTCCCATAAAGGTAACCATATGAAAATAGTGACATTTAATATCCGTTGTGATTGCGGCGTGGACAAAGAAAATAATTTCGAATTCAGAAAGCCCTATATCTTGAAGAAACTAACAGAGGAGAATCCGGATGTCATTTGTTTTCAGGAAGTGATGTCTCACATGGCGTTATGGCTGAATGACTCACTGCCGGAATATTGTATCATCGGATGTGGAAGAGACGAAAATCTTGATGGAGAACAGGTGACGATAGCTTATCGAAGAGATCGATTTTCACTTTTAGCACTCAATCATTTCTGGCATTCCGAAACTCCGAATGTTCCGGGAAGTATTTTTTTTGAGCAGAGTGTTTTCCCACGGCTTTGTTCAGAGTGTTTTTTAATGGAAAGAGAGAGCAGAAAAATTATTCGGGTAGTGAACACACATCTTGATCATTTAAGCTCGGCTATTCGACGCAAGGAACTTGAACTTGTGATGGATACTATCTGTTCTGTGTCTATGTACAAGGAGTATCTGACTTTTCTTGCTGGAGATCTGAATGCTGAGCCAGAATCAGAAGAGATGGCAGTGATGAAATCTTATCCTGAATTTAGATGTCTGACACAGAACATCGGCATTACTTATCACGGCTACTTCCGTGATAATCAAAACATAAAGAATGATTCATCTGCTCAAATCGATTACATATTTGTTCGAGGTGATGTTCAGTTGAAATCGGTTGAGAAGTGGACGGATGTACATGAAGGAGTGTATCTGTCAGATCACTATCCGGTTTCAGTGGTTGTGGAGATATTTTGATGCATAAAGGCGGGGAGAAAATCAATGATCAAATTATACATTCCAAGAAAGCGATCTCTGTTTAGCAATCAACTCGAGTTGGTTAATCAAGAAGGGCATATGGTATATCGCTATCATTCCAACCTTTTTCAAACCAAGCGTTTCATTGAAAACTCAGAAAATGAAGTGATTGCTAATTCATATACGGATTTTGGAATGATTGAGCAACATGTGATAAGTCAGAATAATGAAATCGTTGCCTATGTGTCCTATAAGTCGATTTGGCGAAATAAGATTCTGATTTCTAAAGAAGGGTATAGTGTTAAGATAAATAATGTGATGCGATTTACGATTTTTAATAATCTGGAAGAGGTTCTTAGCATCAGAAGAAGCGATCGAAAAGGTTTTTCATGTGTTGTTGAAGTCAAAGAAGAGCAGACAGATTTTCTGATCATCTTAATGTTTACCATTCTTGTGATGATTGAAGGTTTGGAAGTTATTTATTGATACACAGGGATAAGGATTCTATTCATGTGGAAATTGATTTATGTTTTTATTGATAATAACATCAGGTTATTATCAGGGGGGGTCAATATTACTATAAACGGTTTACTTATTATTCATTATTCTCAGTAAAATTTTAAATAATCTTTTAACGATGCTAATACTGTATTGTACAACGAGTATTTGTATGTGTTGGCATATCAGAAATCTGAAGAAGGAAGAGTAAGATAGTATCAGTTACAATCATTTCCTAATATTGAAAAAGTGATCCAGTAATAAGCACTGAGTATCTGTCCGTTGTGTACTCTTAATAAACCTATAACTGGTTTTCTTGGGTGTTAACTGCAAAATGACGTGTATATGTTCATTCTGATAATATTGTGAAAATATCCTGTTTTTGTTATAATATGCATATAAGTAGTATGTTACTTACGATAATGTATCCAGAGATCCCATTCATTTATGAAGTCGGATCACAAGTTAAACAATCATAAAACTCTTGTGTGTTTTAGAGTTTTTGCTCGTTTTGACATCGGCTAAAACAGTGAGAAACATCTGCATTGCGACCAGTAGCAAATTGAACTGCGAAAACAGGCACATTCGTAATCAATGGAGTATCACCTGGAAATTCAGCATCCTTCTCTTACATTCCGATTATGGTAAGTGGCGGATGTTTTTTGCGTTGATTCAGGCAATTTTATGATTAAACATTAGCCGAACATATCGTAAAAGGAGGAATTACCGATGGAAAGAGAATTCGACTATATTATTGTTGGTGCAGGTGCTGGCGGAGCTACGGTTGCCAAGGAGTTAAGTAAAAAGAATAAGAATATTCTTCTCATTGAAAAAGGCAATGTTGAAAAAAGCATTGGTACATTCAATGATGCCTTAAGGTATTTTGATGGATCAAAAATAACAAAAATTCCTTTTAAGTCAAAAGAAGGCGTCACGTTGTGGAGAGCTTTTATGGCTGGAGGAAGTGCTTTTGTGGCGGCAGGCAATTACATCAGAAGCTTCGAACGTGAGTTTAAGTCCATGGGAATAGATTTGGAAAGTGAATTTCTCGAAGCTGAAAAGGAATTGCATGTTGCACCGTTGGATGATTCACTGATTTCTGAAGGATCAAGAACGATTGCACGTGCTGCTAGGCAGTTAGGATTCAACATGGAGCCGATGATGAAAGCAATTGATCCATCGAAATGTATTCGATGCGGTCAGTGTATGCTTGGTTGTAGGACAGGAGCAAAATGGACACCCATAGAGTATCTGAATGAAGCTTTGAACAATGGAGTTGAAATTATGTACAACACTACAGTAGATAAGGTCATTTCTGAAAAGGGAACGGTGAAAGGTGTATTGGCACATAATGCGAAAGAGCAAATTACGCTGAATGCAAAAAAAGTTATACTATCCGCAGGCGGTCTAAGCACTCCCGTTATACTCCAATCTTCTGGCATTAATGAAGCCGGTACAAATTTATTCATTGACATTTTTGTATGTATTTATGGTCTACATAAAGATCTCAGTCTTATAAATGAACCCCAAATGGCGATGGTTAATCTAGATTTCCACAATGAAAAAGGATTTTTACTTTCTCCATGCGTAAACCATGTGCGTCAGATTCGATTCATTGAAGCAGGGATGAAAGGTTTCGCTATGCCTACAAAACGAATTTTAGGAATAATGATAAAAATAGCCGATGAGGAGTCCGGGTATGTATATCCTGACGGTTCAGTTTCAAAAATTGTTACCAATCAAGACCGAGAAAGATTGAATTTTGGAACAGCAATATCGAAAAAAATTCTTGAGAAGGCTGGCGTAGATCCGGATACTTTTATTGAAACTCATCCGGCAGGTGCACATCCCGGGGGTACAGCAGCGATCGGTCGTATCATTGACACAAATCTAGAGACTCGTATTAATAATCTTTATGTCTGCGATGCAAGCGTGTTTCCAAAGGCTCCAGGTATGCCACCAATTTTAACAATTATTGCATTATCAAAACGACTAGCAAATCATTTGTCGTAAAGGCTTGTTAAAGGAATTTAAATTCCTATCAATTTACGCTTGATTCATTTTGACTCCATTTAAAGATTGTGAGAAGATTGTTAACACATGATCAGCATTTATCCGCTTAGTTTTTTGATACATTGATTTCCTTCAATTACTTTATATGGAATTCATGCATTTATAACTGCCAATATAGGAGAGTACTACTACTATGGACAATGTGACATCTTCGGATTTAAACGAATCAAAAAAGGCATTAGTTTCAGCTATTCAAAAGTCAAAGAAGGCTTTAGCTCAAATGACCAAAAAAGGCGCAAATACTCAATTACTGACAAAACGATTGAAAGTATTATCGACTAGTTTAGAGATATTAGCTATGAATGGCCAAACTCCTTCAGATTTGTATAGTTTTGGCGAATTGAGAGATATTCGTGAAGGATTGGTAGATTTGTTAATTTCAATCAAGCGAATTAACGAAAACCTTAGGCTTGGAAGCTCACAGAAAACTCTCTTGGAAAAAAGGATTTCGGCTATGAATCTGGTTATTCAAATGATCGATGAAAATCAATGATACTTCTTTTGAGAATGAAACTTGGATGAACAAACCTATGCAACGATATATATTTGTGTGTAATGTGTTATAATGCGCATGCAATCAAAACATGCAGTAAGAGGTGTCATATGAATGTTAATGAAGAGCTGAAAGATCAAAAGTATATCAAAGCCTATTCTGAAACCAAGCTTTTTGAGAAGATATTAA
>JANJWY010000051.1 GCA_024709285.1 Erysipelotrichaceae bacterium | reverse complement strand
ACCTTGATCGTTGAAGTAATTACATTTGGGAATTTAGTTTCCGTATGGTTCTCCATCGGTGCCTTAGCTGCATATTTCGCATATCTTTTGGGATTAAGTTTCCCCGTCCAATTGACTGTATTTGTTGTTGTATCTATTCTTGCTTTATTAGCCGTACGTCCGTTGGCTGCAAATTATTTCCGAGGAAATATCGTAGCAACCAATGCGGATCGTATCATTGGACAACACACGACCTTAGTCAAGGCGGTCAAGTCGAATGAATGGGGCGAAGTCAATGTTTATGGAACAGTATGGAGTGTAGCCGAGCTTAGCAACCGGCCGTTGGATGCCGGAACCGTCGTGGAAGTCGTAGCCATTGAAGGCGCAAAACTAATCGTTAAAAAAGTCGATTAAGAAAGGACAAAAATTATGCAAGATTTTATTGGGATTTTCATCTTTCTCTTCATTTTATTATTAGTTATTATCGTTCTTACGTATACCATTCGGATCATACCTCAGTCCAATGCTTATGTCGTCGAAAGACTTGGAGCTTACAACCGGACGTTGAATCGCGGATTACACTTTGTAGTTCCGATCATTGACCGCGTCGCCTCAAAAGTCACATTGAAAGAAAACGTATTTGACTTTGCTCCTCAACCGGTTATCACTAAGGACAATGTCACCATGATGATCGACACCGTTGTCTACTTCTTCATTTCTGATCCGAAACTTTATACTTATGGCGTTCATAACCCGGTTTCCGCCATCGAAAACTTAAGCGCAACGACCTTGCGTAACATCATCGGTGAACTGGAACTGGATGAAACGCTGACTTCACGGGAAATCATCAACTCAAAAATGCGCGTCATTCTTGATGAAGCAACTGACCCGTGGGGAATCAAAGTCAATCGTGTTGAAGTTAAAAACATCATTCCGCCACGCGATATTCAAGACGCAATGGAAAAACAAATGCGTGCTGAACGTGAACGTCGTAGCGCAATCTTAAAAGCTGAAGGGGAAAAGCGTTCTGTAATCCTTGTTGCTGAAGGGGAAAAAGAATCGGTCGTCCTTCGTGCTCAAGCGAAAAAAGAAGCATTGCTTACTGAAGCCGAAGGTGAAGCGCAAGCCATCGAACGCATTTATAAAGCTCAGGCTCTTGGTGTCGAATTGCTCAAAAAAGCAGCTCCGGATCAAGCATACCTGACATTACGCGGATATGAAACATTTGAAAGAGTGGCTAATGGCCAAGCTACAAAAATAATCATTCCTTCTGAACTGCAAAATATGGCCGGCTTACTGGCAAGTGTAAAAGCTTTAGTCGAACCAGACAAGCAAGAAGAGAAAAAATAACTAAAAAAAGGAAGTCGCAATCGCGGCTTCCTTACTTTTTGCTTGTCTTCTTTGCTCTTTTTTGGGTTATTTTAAATATGACACCTTTATCGACATTGAATGCGGCCGGGACAAATCCATAAGCTGTCACTACTTTATGTACGATTGCCAAACCCAAACCAAACTGCCCATCACTTCCCTTTTCATAAGCTTTAAATAACTTTGACATACGATCATCAGTCATGGCTGGCCCGTCATTAAATATCGACAGCTCATTTTCACTCAATGTAATCACTATCTTACTCTTCGCATAACGAATCGCATTATCCAACAGATTTTCAACCACAACCCGCCAAGGTTCCATTGAACCGGTGTATGACACGCGCTGTAAATTGGTCTCTATCTTGATTTCAGGACGCACGACCTTTAGCGACAAGATGGCTTTGGAGACGACATCGATCATATCGATTTCACCAACCTCAACCCCTTCACTGGCCATATATCCCAATCGATTCAGCAACAGAAGACTCTGAACTTTCTTTTCCAGACGATTTGCATGCTCAATGATGACATCCACACTTTTCTCCAGAGTTTCATACGGATAAACTCCATCCTTAATACTTTCACCATACGATTTGATGGTCGCAATCGGCGTCTTCAAATCATGAGAAATATTATGAATCATTTCTTCCTTCAATTGTTCCGAACGTTTGATTTCAATTTGCATCGCAACCAACGCTGAAGCAACCTCACCAATCTCATCTTTGCGATCGACTTTCAACTCAGCATCTTCCCCATGTCTTATTTTCTCAATATACGCCCGAATCTTATTCAGCGGGTGGATCAAATAAGCGACCCAGATCATCAATAAGAAAAACAGGACACTGACAACAATGACCATGATATTGACAACGCTGTTTAACAACGTCGTTTTAAACTCATCGCGATACGAACTGGAAATCGTTGATGCGATGGCAGTTGACATATTGATTCGAGATACCGTATACAAGATTTTTTGATTATCCAACGATGAAATATAATCGCGACTGCTGATCTGTTGATTGTAGGCATTTTGTCTTAATTCCTCAACCAACTCACTTGAAAGCGAGTCAACATTCGAACTTGCCAAAATCGTACCATCATCATTGAAAATAATATGCACGATGTTCGGGTCATTACCCCCAAACAGAGCTTCCGTGGAAACACTTAAACGATAATTATAAACAATGTTCGATTGAGTCCGCAGGATGATCCCATACATTTGACTGCGT
>JANJWY010000018.1 GCA_024709285.1 Erysipelotrichaceae bacterium | reverse complement strand
AAAGATTCCGTGACTATGGTTGGAAAACTGACAGAGCGTTTGAAAATGGGTCACAACATGGTTATTTTTCCGGAGGGAACCCGTTCATACGGAAATACGATGGGTGAGTTTAAGGCAGGTTCACTGAAAGCTGCCGTCAATGCCAAAGTACCAATCGTTCCTGTGGCATTGATTGACTCTTATAAAGCCCTTGACGATCCCAAAGCAAAGAAAGTCATTATTAAGGTCCGTTATTTGCAGCCGTTGCATCATGAAGAATATCTTGACATGACGATTCAGCAGCTTGCTGACGAAGTGCGGAGTCGGATTTTAAGTGAATTAGAGAAAGAGTGAACCTATGAGAATGATAGAAATCATCGCTAAGAAACGCGATGGGCTTGAACTTAGTGAAGAAGAAATACAATATTGGGTAACCGGACTGACGAACGGTGAAATTCCGGATTATCAGAGCAGTGCACTGTTGATGGCCATCGTTTGTAAAGGGATGACTGACATAGAAACCACTCACTTGACCATGGCTATGATGCACAGCGGAGATGTTTTGGATTTGTCATCGATTCATGGCATTAAGGTCGATAAACATTCGACCGGCGGTGTCGGTGATAAGACTTCGCTTGTGTTAGGGCCGATGGTTGCAGCATGCGGTGCCAAAGTAGCCAAAATGTCCGGCAGAGGTCTGGGTCATACCGGAGGAACCATTGACAAACTTGAGGCTATTCCCGGATTTTCGGTTACTTTGAGTCAGTCTGAGTTTATCAGTCAAGTCAACCGGATTTCATTATCAATTGTCGGCCAGACAGGATCGCTTGTTCCGGCGGATAAAAAATTATATGCATTGCGTGATGTTACTGCTACTGTCCCGTCAATTGCTTTGATTGCTTCATCGATCATGTCGAAAAAACTGGCTGCAGGGGCAAATACCATTCTGCTCGATGTCAAATACGGGGATGGTGCTTTTATGCATACCCCTGAAAAAGCTGAAGAACTTGCGAAAGCAATGATTGCGATCGGTAAACTTTCTAACAGAGACACACGGGCAATGATCACTGATATGAATCAGCCACTGGGAATAGCTATTGGTAATGCTTTGGAAGTCAAAGAAGCCATTGATACGCTCAAAGGTCATGGACCTGCTGATTTTACGGAATTATGCTTTCAAGCCGGAACGATCATGCTGTTGCAAGCCAACATATGTACCGATGCTGCCGATGCACGCAAACTTCTTGAAGACTCGATATCCTCAAAAACGGCATTTAACAAGTTCAGGGAATTTGTGGCTGCCCAGGGCGGGGATGTTGATTGTATTGATCATCCGCAGAAACTGGCACAGGCAAGGTATGTTACACCGCTGATCAATCAGAAAGAAGGGTATATTACTTCCATAAAAGCGACACAATTGGGGATCAGTGCTATGAAGCTGGGTGCAGGACGTGCAACCAAGGACGATATCATCAATCCGGCTGTCGGTTTGCTGGTGTACAAGAAAATCGGGGATTTTGTGAAAAAAGGCGATATACTCGTCGATATTCATCATGACAATGAGTTAAGCGTTGAATTTATGCAAGAATTAAACAGCAGTTTTGTCATCGAAGATCATCCCGGTCAGCCTATTGCACTTATCGCAAAATACTGTAATTGTCTAAGATATTGTTCGCAATATCTTTTTTGTTTATATTGAACATTGTTTGCATGTTATAATGTTCGGGGTGATGATATGTTTGAGATAACGATTGATCAGTTCAGCGGTCCTTTAGACTTAATGTTGTTTCTGATCAAAGAGAAAAAACTTGATTTGTTTAATTTGGATATTTCTGAACTTACCGCTCAGTATCAAAACTACATCACATCCATGCACCAGATGAATCTGGAAGTTGCGAGTGAATATTTAAGTGAGCTAGCCGGATTGATTGAGTACAAAAGCAAAAAACTTCTGCCTAGGGATAAGTCACAGTTGGAAGCGGACTATACGGAAGATCCAAAGGAATCTTTGGTACGTCGATTGCTTGAATATCAGGCTTTTAAGGACATTACCGGAGATTTGGAGAAGCGTTATCAGATGCGACAGCAGTTTATCGGAAAACCTTTGAGTCGCAAGGAGGTTGAAGATGTAATGCCGGATATTCTTGTGGAGGGTAATTCTTACGATTTGATACGTGCCATGAAAAAAGTGATGGTTCGAGTCTCATTGCAGCAACCCTTTGAAACGAAGATAGCGGCAAGGGAACTGTCCGTCGATCAGCGGATTGATATGCTCAGACGCATGATAACCCGGTTTCCATCTTCATTTGCTCTTGAAGAATGTTTTGCGGACTGTTCAGACATTCAACTGGTTTTGATTACATTTCTGGCCGTGTTGGATATGATAAGAATCGGAGAGTTATTGTTTACCGTTGATGGTGAACAGATCTATTTAATAAGGAGTAACAGCGATGACGGATTTAACGGTAATTATTGAAGGTTTGCTATTTATTGTCGGTGAAGACGGTTTATCTATCGAACAGCTGGCACAAACGCTCTGCTGTAGTGAGGAAGAAGTTATAAAAGCCGTTGATCAGCTATCGGTTTTTTATAAGGGTTTTAATCGCGGAATTCAGTGTGTCAATTATGGCGGTCAGGTCAAGTTGCTTTCAGCACCGTTCATTCATCCTTATGCACAGCAAATGCTTTCAATTCAGAAAACCAGGCAGTTGTCTCAGTCAGCTTTGGAGACATTGGCGATCATTGCATATAAACAACCGATTACCCGGGTTGAAATCGAGGAAATCCGCGGAGTCGGCTGTGATGTCATGTTAAGAAAACTTCAGGCGATGGATCTGATCTGTGATAAAGGCCGATCCGAAGCTCCTGGACGACCGATACTTTACGGAGTCACACAAGAGTTTATGGACGTTTTTCAGCTGATGTCTTTGGACGAGTTGCCAAAACTCGAACAAATCGTCAGTGGCAGTTCTCAAGAATTATTTGACTAGAAAGAGGTGTTTCTATGGACCGTTTACAAAAAGTCATTGCCCAAGCCGGGGTGACCTCAAGGCGAAAGGCAGAAGAGTATATCAGTCAGGGTCGTGTCAGTGTTGATGGTGTCGTCATCACGGAACAAGGTTTTAAAGTTCGCAAAGGTGCGATCATTGAGGTTGACGGAAAATCAATCGTCAGGGAAAACAAAGTGTACTATGTCATTAATAAACCACGGAAGGTCATTTGTTCGCTTAATGATGAGAAAGACCGTCAGACCGTAGTGTCTTTAGTTGAAACACCATATCGGATATTTCCGGTCGGTCGTCTGGATTATGATACGACCGGCTGTCTTATATTGACCAACGACGGAGATTTTGCCAACAGTCTGATTCACCCGCGCTATCACATACCGAAGAAGTATGAAGTCAAAATCAAGGGGATTTTGGCAACAAAAGATATTAAAACGTTGGAAGCTGGTGTAAAACTGGATGATGGTTCAGTCACAATTCCCGCAAAAGTATGGATAACCAATAAAGACTTTGACAAGCAGATGACCGATTTTGAGCTCACGATCGTTGAAGGACGCAATCGTCAGATCAAACGAATGATGGAAGCTTTGGGTTATCAAGTACGCAAACTGCATCGTGTTTCCATCGGGTTTTTAACGGTTGAAGGATTGGGTCAAGGAGATTATCGGATACTCAAACCATTTGAAGTGAAGAAACTGCGACAACTCAGTGAAGAGGGAACGTTGGTTTAATATGCAACAATATTTTACGGATCGAAAACTGACCGTTGATATGGAATTTGATATGACGAGTGAACAGTCTCATCATATATCAACCGTATTGCGTATGAAGGATGGAAAAACCATACGACTGGTCGATTCAAATCAGTCGGTCTTTCTTGCAACTGTACATATTAATAAAAACAGTGTTCGGGTCAAGGTCATTGAACCGGTTTTTGAAAGCCGTGAGTCAAAGGTAAATATTACGTTGGCAGTGGCATTGATCAAGGGCGAACATTGGGATTGGATGCTACAGAAAACTGCTGAATGCGGAGTAACGAAGATCGTTCCGTTTGTCAGTTCCCGTTGCGTTGTCAAGGATAAACCGGATTCCTACAGCCGAAAGATTGAGCGTTATAAAAAAATCCTTCTTGAAGCAGCAGAGCAGTCATACAGACACCGGATCCCTGAGATTTCCGAACCGATATCATTTAAAATGTTAAAAGATTTTAAGTCGGATATAAACTTTATTGCCTATGAGAAGGAAAACAGCCGTTTTTTATCAAGCGTTACCGAATCGTTTTCCTCAGCAACCATTGTTATCGGACCGGAAGGCGGATTTACTTCAGATGAAGCCGATTATTTGATTAATCATGGATTTACTTCAGTAAGCTTGGGTAAACGCATATTTCGGGCAGAGACTGCGGCGGTTACAGCATGTATATTCCTTGATTTTTTAGGAGAACGAAATGACTAAAGATATTGCAATCGATCGTTGGCTTTTAAAGTTTCATAAGCAGCAGTTGCTTAAAACCAAAAAGGCTAAATCAGAAATCCAAGTGATGAAAGAGGTTTTCAAGAAAGAAGGTCTGATTTTTAATTGTCAAAACTCCCACGATTTTTTCAAGATGCAAGTCACTAAAACAGCGCTAAGTAACAAGCAGTTACTGGAAAAGGCCTATGATGAAGTCCGTAACAAACTGATAGAAATCTGGCCGACGATCGATTATCAGCAACGCAATCATCTTATGAATCTTGAGTTGTTCTCACTAAAAGAATCTTTGTGCAAATTTGAATCACAGACTAATGTTACGATCATGATTCCGATTTTCAATGAGCTTTTGAATTCTTTGTATCACAAAGAGATGGTCGTATTTGAATTACCGCAGTTTTACAAACTGTACAAACAGTTTTCAAAGGAGATTATAGATCCTGTTATCTATGGAATCGAGCCTTATCGGGCGGGATTCAGTCAAGCCGCGTTTATTTGTCATGACAAAAACAGGTTTGTTCTATATATTGAATCCGTAAAAACCCTTTATTTATGCAATTTAAAGGAGTGTGTCGAATACCCGCTTTATGAAAAAAGCGAAGTAAATTCGGATATACTTCAGATGTTGGGCCGTTGTCTGATTGAAAATGATGCTGATCTATTTCTTAAAATTTGTTTGGATCATGACCTTATATCTGCAAAAGCTGCAAAAGCATATAAAAGAGTTAAAAAGCCAATGATTTTTACAAATATTGCGGAATAATGTATAATACGTCAAGGTGATGAAATGAAGACTTTCGCTATAGCCACATTGGGTTGTAAAGTAAATACATTTGAATCTGAAAGTTACATTGAAAGCTTGATTTCAGCAGGATTTCAGCAAGTTGATTTTAAAGATCCGGCGGACATTTACGTTATCAACACTTGTTCGGTCACCAATACGGCAGCATCGAAAAGCCGGCAGAGAATCCATCAGGCGATTCGTCAGAATGAACAGGCACTGATTTGCGTTGTGGGGTGTTATGTTCAGACCAATCAAAACGAATTATCGGATATCGATCGGATCGACTTGCTTATCGGAGCAAAACATAAAAGTAAGTTGGTAGAATATATTCTTGAAGGACAGTCAAATGCGGATATCAGCTCGTTAAGAGATTTGACATTTGAAGCTTTGCCCTTGAAGCATTACAGCAATCAGACCCGGGCCTTTTTAAAAATTCAAGATGGCTGCGATCAGTTTTGTTCGTACTGTATCATACCGTACGCACGTGGAAATGAACGTTCGGCGATCAGTGATGATTTGGTTGAAATGGCCAAAAGTCTTGTGGCAAGCGGTCATAAAGAAATCGTGCTTTCCGGGATTCATATCGGCAGATACGGAAAAGATGATCGACATGATTTATCGTATTTACTGAAACGGCTTGTGGATGAGGTTGACGGATTGCTGAGAATCCGCCTGTCATCTATTGAAATTACCGAAATTACTCCTCAGTTGCTCGATGTGATGGCTTCATCTTCAAAAATCGTTCATCATTTGCACATCCCATTGCAAGCGGGCTGTGACTCAGTATTGAATCGAATGAAACGTCCGTATACTTGTGATCAGTACTTTAACCGAATATCAGAAATTCGCGAACTCTTTAATCATATTTCGATCAGTACGGACATCATTGTCGGATTTCCGGGCGAAAGTGAGGAAGAGTTTCTGATGACGATGGCCTTTGCGGAGAAATGCCGCTTCAGCTTCATACATGTATTTCCGTATTCATTAAGAGCAAATACAGATGCTGCACGTTTGGTTGGCCATTTGGATTCAGATACCAAGAAAACACGGGCTCAACAGCTGATGGCAAAATCAAGCATGCTAAAGTCTCATTATGAATATCAGTTTGTAAATAAAGAAGTAACCGTCCTATTTGAGTCATACCATCAAGGCATGGCTATCGGTCATACGGGTGAGTATATTTTAGTCCATGTAGCCAGTGAAGAATCTTTGAACAATCAGTGTCATCGTGTTTGGATAACCCATCACAAACAAGGACGCAATTATGGGGTTCTTGTAAAAAAGGAGGTGGAGTCATGAATTTAAACCAATTGTTTAACAGTGCTCCGGATATCAGAATTGATACTTTATCAGTGGATTCCCGTGTAAAAAGCGATAATGCTTTGTTTTTCTGTTTGAAAGGTATGGTTTTTGATGGACATCAGTTCGTTGATCAGGCGATTCAAAACGGAGCTGTTGCTATTGTTCACAGTGATCCGCTGACAAAAGCGTCGAAGAATGTCGCTTATATATTGGTGGATGATGTACTGAAAACACTCAATGTCATTGCTTCGCGCTTTTATGGAAATCCCAGTGTTGCACTAAAAGTATTCAGTGTCACCGGGACCAACGGCAAAAGTACCAGTGCGAAACTGCTTCAGTATTTTGTCAATGATGTTATGCCTTGCGGATACATCGGAACGATTTCTACAGAGTATGGCAATGTAAAGGAACAGCCGTTTTTAACTACTCCGGATGTCATACCTATGCATCAGACACTGAGAAAAATGTTGGATGCCGGAATGAAAGCTGTTGCTTTGGAAGTGTCATCCCACGGATTGGAACAGGGAAGAGTGCTCAGCGTTGATTTTGATGTTGCGATTTTTACGAACCTCACACACGATCATCTTGATTTTCATGGAAATATGGAAAATTACTTTCAAGCCAAAAAGAAATTGTTCACCATGCTGAAAAAGACGGGTTTGGCTGTTGTCAATCAGGACGATGCTTATGGAAAACGGATCATAGCAACTTTTGAGGGCAATCTGATCACTTACGGGCTTGAGCATGATGCTGATTTCTTTGCCGATAATATCGAACTTTATCCTGATCGGACTGTATTTGACTTGTTTATCCGAAAAGAAAAGAAAAAAGTTAAAATCCAGACAAATCTGGTTGCTGTGTTCAATATTTACAATCTGCTGGGAGTTATCGCATCGTTGGTAACTTACGGCATGGATTTATCAAGAATCGTCGAGATGTGCAAGAATATTCCTCAAGTTGACGGTCGTATGGAAGTTTTAAATGAAGGTCAGAACTTCAATGTGATCATTGATTATGCACATACACCGGACGGATTTGAGAAAATATTTGCTTATGCCCGTTCTATTACTCCCACAAAGAAAAAAATCATTGTTGTGTTTGGTTCAGCCGGTCAGCGTGATTCGAAGAAACGAAAAATATTGGGCGAACTTGCAGATAAGTATTGTGATATGATAGTTTTGACCGAGGAAGATAATCGAAGCGAGAAGGTACTGGATATCTGCAGTGAAATCAGTAAAGGGATAACGAAAAGTAATTATATTATTATTGAGGACCGTTATGATGCCATACGTCAATCACTGGAAATTGCCTGTAAGGATGATACCGTTCTGATTTTGGGAAAAGGGGATGAGCCTTATATGTATCGTGAATTCGGTAAGGAAGATTGGATGGGGGATCAAATCGCCGCACAAGAGATATTACGGACAATCATACTAAACAAGGAGGTATGTTCAAATGAATAAATACATCGATCACACATTATTAAAACAGAATGCAACCAGAGAACAAATCATAACATTGTGTAAAGAGGCGAAGACCTATGATTTTGCTTCAGTTTGTGTCAATCCGACGTGGGTAAGTACATGTGCCGAGCAACTTGCAGGCAGTGATGTCAAGGTTTGTACGGTTATCGGATTTCCTTTAGGAGCAACTACGACAGCGGTCAAAGCTTATGAAACTAAAAATGCCGTTGATAACGGAGCAACTGAAATCGATATGGTAATCAATATCGGTGCATTAAAGGATAAACACTTGTCTTTGGTTACCGAAGATATCCGTGCGGTTAAAGCTGCAGCAGGTAAACTTGTCGTAAAAGTCATCATTGAGACTTGTCTTTTGACAGATGAAGAGAAAGTTTTGGCTTGTGAAGCTGCTTTAAATGCAGGTGCTGATTTTGTTAAAACATCGACCGGATTTTCTACTGCAGGTGCTACAGTTGAAGATGTACGGCTGATGAAGTCCGTTGTCGGATCAAGGGCACTGGTGAAAGCTGCCGGCGGAGTTCGGACATATGAAGATTTGGTAGCAATGATTGATGCAGGAGCTGACCGTATTGGAACATCTGCCGGGGTAGCATTGCTTAACAAGCAAACCAACACGCAAACATATTAAGATATACTTGCTTTTTAGCGGTTGGTTTTGTATAATAATACTGCTTGCATCAGAGGGGAGGTTGATTATGCCTAGAGTCGTACTCAAAGAGAATGAAGTTTTGGATGATGCGCTGCGTCGTTTTAAACGTCAAGTCTCTCGTAACGGAACCCTTGCTGAGGCTCGCAAAAGAGAGTTTTATGTAAAACCGGGCGTTCGTCGCAAATTAAAATCCGAAGCCGCCAGAAAAGCTCGCAGAAGCAAATAAAGTACTTGAAAAAGTACTTTTTTTATT
>JANJWY010000237.1 GCA_024709285.1 Erysipelotrichaceae bacterium | reverse complement strand
AATTTGTTATTAATGCAAAGACTTTTGCCCGCATCATCGGCAGGTTCTGATCCAGCCGCGGATTTCTTTTTATCATAACTTCCCCCTCTTCATTCTTTCGATAAACGTGAAACCGTCTTTAAATGTCTCATCAATGACTCCACCGCCAAGACATACTTCGCCTTGATAAAACACGGCTTCCTGCCCGGGTGTGACCGCAGCAATCGGATATTCATACTTAACAATAAGCAAATCATTTTGACATGAGACGGTCACCGGATGATCCTTTTGACGGTAGCGAAACTTCGCGGTGCACGACAGTTCACCCATAGGCATATCACCAAACCAGTTGATCCGTGATACATGACACTCATCACTTTTGAGCCAGTCATTATCTTCTTTTGAAGCAACATAGAGTGTATTACTCTTTAAATCTTTATGCACCACAAACCAAGGACCTTCCACACCGCCGATACCCATGCCTTTACGCTGTCCCAGTGTATAAAACATGACGCCATGATGCTCGCCAACCACTTTATTGGTATCGATATCAACGATCTTACCCGCTGATTTCGGAATATAATTATGCAAAAATTCGCGGAAGTGACGCTCACCGATAAAACAGATTCCCGTCGAATCTTTCTTTTGAGCGACCGACAGATCAAGCTCTAGTGCGATTTTTCGCACTTCAGTCTTATTCAGTTCTCCTACAGGAAACAACGTATGATTCAACGCTTCTTGAGGAACCTGAACCAGAAAGTAGGTTTGATCTTTATTTGAATCCAAACCTTTGAGCATAACAGAATTCTTACCCTCTTGATGAAGCACGCGGGCATAATGGCCGGTCGCAACCCAATCAAATCCCATGGACTTGGCATAGTTGAAAAAAGCATTGAATTTTATATGCCGGTTACATAAAATGTCGGGATTTGGGGTTCGCCCTTTTTTGGTTTCTTCCAAAAACACCGAAAACACATCATCCCAGTACTCCTTGACAAAATCAACGCGCAACAAAGGCAATTGAAGTTTATCTGCTACCTTCTTCGCATCGAGATAGTCTTCTTCCTGCGGACAGATGTCATCCAATCCTTGCGAAGGATTACCAAGAATGTCATTGTTGGCATAAGCATCCCAGTTTCGCATAAAAGCACAGGTCACATCATGTCCCTGTTTTTTAAGTATATAAGCGGCGACTGCCGAATCGACACCACCGGATAATCCGACTAAAACTCTCATATTTCACCTCAACGCATCTATTATAACACAATAAAAAAAAGCTATGAATCAACATAGCCTTAATTCTCTTGACGGACTTCTCCGCACGTGCAGAAATTCGGACAGCTCGGGCCGCAATTTGCCTTGGCAATATTGCGCAGTTCCGGCGGAACGAATGCACCGATTTCCTCTTCGTCGTAACCGACCAAGAAGCTCCGTTCATTCAGGATAATCGGACGTTTGAGTACCGATGGGTTGTTCTGGATAAACTTGACCAAAGCACTCATCGACAATTCATCTAAATCGATTTTCAGTTCTTGTATGACTTTCGAACGTTTCGAGATAATATCTTCCGTACCGTTTTCCGAGCGCATCAGCAAATGCTTGATTTCACTCTCATTCAGTAAGGTTGTAAATATATTTTTTTCGATGAACTTCAGATTACGGTCTTTGAGCCACTGTTTAACTTTACGGCAGGAAGCACAGCCAGGAGATGTGTAGACAACGATCATGCTATAAAACCTCCTTGTCATCCTATTATATACGATATGTCCATAGAATAAAAGATACTACTTGACAAAAATAGCGGTTACACTATATCATTTTCATTAAGTTTTCATAATTTGAAAACAATTTCAAAAGGGAGAAACACATGGAATCACAACAACAGCGGAAGTTTGGTCTTTTAACTACAGTTGCGATGATTGCGGGCATCGTCATCGGATCCGGCATTTTCTTCAAAACCGACGATATTTTACGGGCGGTTGAAGGCAATGTCTTGCTTAGCTCCTTGGGTTGGATATTGGGAGCCGTAGGTATCATCTTTGGCGGTCTGACTATCGCGCAGTACGCTAAAAAGGAAGATATGATTGGCGGTATCATCACCTATAGCGAACTGGCATGGGGGAAAACCTTAGGCTATTTGGCCGGTTGGTTTCAAGTTATGTTTTATTATCCGGCATTGGTTGCCATTATCGCATGGGTCGCTGCCAGCTATATTCTTGTTTTGTTTGGTGCTCCCGGACCTTTTTCCTCAGGTGAGTTCACCTTTTTCTCATGGGTACTGACTGTTGGACTGATGGTTATCTTCTTCGTGTTTAACAGTTTTGCGACAAAGTCTGCCGGAAAATTTCAGTCATTTGCCTTAGTCGCCAAAGTATCGGCTCTGGTCGTTCTTGCATTGTTTGGTTTGTTTCTTGGTGATCCCGTTGTTGCAGTAACGGCCGCATCCACCGGCGGAACGATGAGCGGATTGTTTGTCGCTTTGATTTCCATCGCCTTCGCATATGACGGATGGCTGGTCGCACCTTCGGTTGCACATGAAATCAAAAATCCTAAGCGCAACCTGCCTTTGGCACTGACCTTTGCACCGGTATTGATCATGGTCGTTTATCTTGCATATACCATCGGTCTGACCTCCGTGCTTGGTGCTGATGCCGTCATGGAATTAGGTAATGCCGCAGTCGGAGAAGCTGCCACGATGTTCTTTGGCGCATGGGGTCCGAAAATCATTTATGTATTTGTTGTCATTTCGATTCTGGGAACGTTCAACGGATTGATCCTCGGATATATCCGCTTACCTTATGCTTTAGCCCTTCGTGAAGAATTACCTTTCCATAAGCAATTAGCTGTTCTGAATAAGAAATTCGACATCCCCTTGGCTTCTGCTCTGGCAACTTTCTTCATCAGTTTGATTTGGCTGGTTCTTCACTTCTTGAGTACTTCGGGAGTCGCACAATATGGCTTAACCATATTTCAGGGTCTGGAGATCGACGGATTACCCATCGTGCTTACATATGTTTTCTATGTCATGCTTTATATCGGTGTCATTAAAAAAGCCAAAGAAGACCGCTTATCGGTACTCAACGGCTACATCATTCCGGTATTGGCCGTACTTGGCGCACTGATCGTTATCTATGGCGGATTCAGCGCTCCGAAATTCAATGTATATTTCGTAATATCTTTGATCGGAATCGGTGCCGGACTATTGATTAAACCGAAGAAAAGTGCTTAAATAAAAGCAATAACAAAGAAAAAAGGAAGTAATATCGCAAACTTTGCTTAAAGAGAGACAATGCCGGTGGAAATTTGTCACAAACTGCGATATGAATTGGGCTTTTGGAGTTGTGAATGGCATCAGTCATTCACCGGCGACCACCGTTATCCCGCACAAGCGACTCTTTTGAGTAAGTTGGGTGGTACCACGCGTGAAGCGTCCCTACAGGGGGCGCTTTTTTTTATTAACAGGAGGAAAAACATGAAACGTATGTTAAGCGGCATCAAGCCAAGCGGAGAATTGACCTTAGGAAATTATTTAGGTGCTTTGCGCAATTTTGTCAATTATCAGGATGAATATGAAATGGTCGTATTTATCGCCAATCTGCACTGCATCACGGTATATCAAGACCCCAAAGAACTGCGGCAGTATCTTAAAGATGCCGTAGCTCTTTATCTGGCATCCGGACTTGATCCGCAGCGCTCCATCATCTTCTTGCAGTCCGATGTCATGGAACATGCCCAGCTAGGCTTTATATTGGCATGCAACAGTTATCTGGGTGAGATGAACCGGATGACCCAATATAAAGACAAGATGGCCAAGGGCGAAAATGCGTTGACCGTCGGATTTTACACATATCCTACCCTGATGGCTGCCGACATTCTGATTTATGATCCTGACTATGTTCCGGTCGGTGATGATCAGAAGCAGCATGTGGAAATCGCCAGAGACATAGCCGAACGATTTAATAACCGCTACTCACCTACATTTAAAGTTCCTGAACCTTTGATACCTAAGGTCGGAGCCAGAATCATGTCGTTGAGCGATCCAAGCAAAAAGATGAGTAAGTCCGATCATCAGGACAAAGGCGTCATATACATGCTTGATGAGCCATCCGTCATCCGAAAAAAAGTTGCTTCGGCCGTAACAGATTCTATCGGCAAAGTAACTTTTGACCCCAAAGAACAGTCCGGCATAGCCAATCTGCTTCAGATTTTGGCCTCATGTAAAAATACAACGATTGAAAAAATCCTGCCTGAAGTCGAACAACTGAATTACGGAGAGTTTAAGAAAGTCGTTGCAGATGCGATCATTGAACTGCTCGAACCGATTCAAATGAAATACCGTGAAATCGTCTCGACCGATTTATTGGAAAAAACACTGTTTGACGGGAAACTGAAAGCGCAAGCCATCGCTTCTAGAAAGCTGAAGAAAGTCCAACATAAGGTCGGACTAGAAATCTTCAAGAAATAAACATGGAAAAACTAATTATATTCATCATCCTGGCTATCATCCAGGGTATCACCGAACCGATTCCGGTATCCTCCTCCGGTCATCTTGTCATCGCGAAAAGTCTGTTTGGCTTACAGACCGCCGATGCCACACTTGAGATTTTATTGCATGCCGGATCGCTGATTGCCATCATCGTTTATTATTACAAAGACATTAAAGACTTGGTCGTATTGGGCTTGGGATATTTTATCAAACCGACCAAACAGAAGCAACCGCATTTTTTATACGGATTGAAGTTGGTCGTTGCGACGATTCCTGCCGGTATCATCGGTCTGTTGTTTAAAGACACCTTGGAAGCATCGTTGAACTCACCGAAATTTGCGGGAGGATTTCTGTTGTATACGGCGTTGATTCTGTTTATAGCATCTCGTATTCAACCAAAAAAGACGTCCAAAGAATTTGGATTTAAGAATGCACTTCTGACTGGATTGGCTCAAGCCGTTGCGCTATTGCCCGGTGTATCACGTAGCGGCTCGACAAATGCGGCATCCCTGATCCAAGGATATGATGTCGATACTTCGATGCGGTTTGCCTTTTTGATGTTTATTCCCATTGCATTGGTTGTCATTGTTGGCGGTATTCCGGATATGATCGCAAATCCGGAATTCGGGTCACTTTTTATCCCCTATATGATCGCCATGGCTGTCAGCGGTGTGGTCACATTTTATGCCATCAAGCTGTTCCGAATGATATTGTTAAAGAGAAAACTTCATTATTTCGCTTATTATTGTGTTTTCATCGGTATTTTCACCCTCTTGTTTATTGGCTAAGTTTGTACTAAAATTAACAATGTGAACAGGAGATTTACATATGATCAATATTCAAAATGTTACAAAAGTCTATAATGGCAAGGTCAAGGCAGTTGATAATATCTCTTTGGCTGTCGAAGACGGGCAGATCGTCGGTTTTATCGGACCCAACGGTGCAGGTAAAACAACAACGCTGAAAATGATTACCGGGATTCTTAATTCGGATACCGGCAATATCTCGTTGAACGGATTTGACATCCGGAAAGATCCGATCAAGGCTAAAAAACAATTTGGTTTTGTGCCGGATAATCCGGACATATTTTTACGGCTTAAAGGATTGGAATATTTGAATTTAATGGCTGACATCTACGAAGTCGATTCACAATTACGACGTGAAAGAATCAGTGAGCTGGCTAAGCTGTTTGAAATGGATCATGCTCTTAACGATAAGATACTGTCTTACTCCCATGGTATGCGACAGAAAATCGTTGTCATGGGCGTATTGGTCCATGATCCTAAAATCTGGATACTGGATGAACCGCTGACCGGACTAGATCCTCAATCCGCTTTCGCACTCAAAGAAATGATGCGCAAAGTTGCTCAGGAAGGCAAAACGGTATTCTTCTCAACTCACGTACTGGAAGTCGCTGAAAAACTGTGTCACAAAGTCGCGATCATCAATAAAGGCAAAATCGCTTTCTTTGGCACATTGGAAGATTTGAAAAAGGATTATCATCCCAATATGTCACTCGAAGAGATTTTCCTTGAGGTTACCAAAAATGCGTAAGCTGAAATCTTTGGTCTTGGCAATGCTGAAAAATACATTCAGCATGGTTGACCAAGGCAAGCGCAAAAAGTCTTCAAAAATACTTTTATATGGTTTTGCATTGCTGATGATCGTCGCATTTTTACCGACATTGGCCATGCTGCACTTTCTGACCATTGATGCCGTCGATTTACTCGCCCCTTTTCAACAGACAGGGGTCATCGTTGCTCTATTGTTCAATGCCTTGGCATTGATGATATTCTTCTTCGGGATTTTCCTGATTCCGGCGGTGTTCTACTTTTCCAGAGATATCGAAACCCTTTTGGCACTGCCTTTAAAACCGGTCGATATCCTTCTGTCAAAATTTGTTGTGACATTGATTTATGAATATTTGACACTGGCCTTGTTTTTCATCCCGGTCATTTCGGGATATGCCCGGGCCGTATCACCGGATTTACTGTTTTATGTTTACGCATTCATCGTTTTTCTGATTCTGCCAATCATTCCTCTAGTCTTAGCCGGTCTGATCATCATGCTGATCATGTGGCTCATTCCTTTTGCTAAAAACCGTGATTTCTTTAATATGATTTCCGGCGGTATTGCTCTGATCTTTGCATTATGGCTCAATTATGCCCTGGCTGGATTGGCGACGGTCACTGAAGGCGATCTGATCAATATGCTCGTTGAAGGCAATAACTCGCTGATTGCACTGTTTCAGTCCTTTATTCCCAACATCCCCTTTGCAATCGCAGCAGTTGTAAACAGTGACTTTGTTCAGCTGTTGATTGCACTGGCAATCACTGTAGCGATCTTTGTCGGATTCTTGTTGTTATCACAAATCTTATATTTCAGAGGTGTCATCGGTGTCAATGAAACATCCTCCTCTCGGCGTCAGTTATCAAGCAAAGACTTCTCAAAATCGACACGCTCTCAAAAAGCAATCGTTACGTATCTGCTGAAAGAATTGCGTTTGCTGTTTAGAACGCCGATTTACATGATGAACTGCGTTTCAATCAATGTATTGCTTCCAGTGCTCTTTATCGTCATGACTGCAGCTTTCCCTGAGGAAGAAGATCTCTTCGCACTGATACTTTCTATCCCTTGGGACAATGTACTGGCAATATCGCTGGCTTCTGCCTTTGGGGTTGCCTTCGGTTTGGTTATGGGAAGCATGAATATGGTAAGTGCTACCGCAATCTCACGTGAAGGTCAGCAAGTATATTTCATGAAAATCATTCCGATGGAAATCATGGATCAGTTACACGCGAAAAGCCTGAGCGGGTTTCTGCTTTCGCTTCTCGGTCTGATTTTAACGGTCATTCCGGCAGCCTTCTTTTTGAAAGCACCTTGGTACATCCTGGCCATTTTCTCTGTTATGGCTATGCTGGGATCCTTGTTTATCAACTACCTTTCCATCATCGTTGATGTCATCCATCCGAAACTGGTATGGGAGACCGAGCAAGCTGCAGTAAAACAAAATATCAACTTCGTATTTACGATGTTACCATCGTTTGGATTGGCATATCTGCTGGTTTGGCTGGCACTGACCTTCGATTTCGATTACCGTATATTTGCGCCGGCATCCTTTCTGGTCATGGTCACACTTACACTGATCACAATCAAGGCAACTCAGATGGTCGCCCATGTCCGATTTGATGAAATAAGCTAAAGAAAAGGAGAATCACTCGATTCTCCTTTATTTTATTCAAAACGCAAAGCTTCAACCGGTTCGAGCTTACTAGCCTGCATCGCCGGATATATTCCGAAGATGACACCGATCGTAATCGAGAATACCAGGGATAACAACACCGCATCCCATCCCAACACGACATTAAAATCTGTGATGGATGTGATTATCTGTGCACCGATATAACTGACTGTCAGACCGATGATACCGCCCAGCGTTGTAATGATGACAGCTTCAATCAAAAACTGAATGAGAATCTGATTGCGGCGTGCACCCAATGCTTTACGGATACCGATTTCACGGGTACGCTCGCGTACCGTGACCAACATGATATTCATGATCCCGATACCGCCGACAATCAGTGATATTGAAGCAATTCCGGATAACAGTGTGGTCAACAGGGCCATCAATGTATCCAATACCCCGAGAATCTGTGACTGTGAGAAGATGCGATACTGATTTTCTGATGGCAGATAATTTGACAGATACGATGTCACACGGCTCATCGTCAGATCAATGTTCTCCTCGGATTCGGCTGTTATATAATACGTCTTAAAACGCCCGCCCATCGGAAA
>JANJWY010000213.1 GCA_024709285.1 Erysipelotrichaceae bacterium | reverse complement strand
CGTCGCATTCGGGTTGGATGTCGCTAAGGAAGTCAAGACCAAAGAAGAGCGTAAACAACGTGTCATCGATGTCTTGAAAAGTGTCGGATTGAGTGAGGATCATATCACTCGCTATCCTCATATGTTTTCCGGTGGTCAGCGTCAGCGCATCGGGGTTGCCCGGGCATTGGTGATGGATCCGAAGTTTATCATTGCGGATGAAATCATCAGTGCACTGGATGTGTCCATTCAGGCACAAGTCATCAATCTGATGCGCAAAATCCAGAAGGAAAAAGGCCTCACGCTGATGTTTATTGCTCATGACCTTTCGATGGTCCGCTATATTTCCGATCGGGTGGCGGTCATGCATTTGGGTCATATCGTCGAGATGGGAACGGTGGAAGACATTTATGAACATCCACTCCACCCATATACCAAATCGCTGTTATCCGCGATCCCTCACCCGGATCCCGACAGTGAAAAGCTGAGAAAGCGTGTTTTGTATCATAAGCAGAACATTGATTATAATCACGGTCAGATTCAAGCGCTCAATGACACTCACACCGTGTTAGCTACCAAGGAAGAATTGGATTCCTGGCAAAAGGGTGATTACAGCGACATATTGGTACAAATGTAGAAAATCGCACCTTCGGGTGCGATTTATTCATTAATGAAGCTCTCAATGATTCTGAATACATCGTTTCGATAATCAGGATCATCCAAGATGCGGTGACCTGCACCTTCAAGAAGGTATTTCCTTTTCTTAGGATATGGAATATTTTCATAATCATAATCACTCGATCTTGGCGGTATGGTCTGATCATTGGTGCCATGAAAAATCAGGGTTGGAATATCAATGTTCTTCAGTGCAGGTTTACATATGGATACAACCTCGGTGAAGGTGCCTTCAAAATGCTTGGGAAGCGGCGGGTAGGGACCCTTTGGGGGTAGTGGTTTAATTGTTCTGGGAACAAACCTTCCGGCCACGTATTTTTTCACTGAATTGAAAGTAATATACTCAAATGCAGGCGCAATCAAAATGAGTTTCTCTACATTGTACTTGTTTGCGCAATGCGTCGCAATTACGCCACCCATAGAGTATCCCAAAAGCATGACCTTGCTGCCCCGTTGAAGAGCTTCCTCAATGGCCATCTCCGCACGCTTGATCCACATGTTCGGATCGGTATCATCCGTATTGGACTGATCAAACAATTCCGGAAACATCATGTCAATGTTTTTCTTATTAAAGTAGTCCTTAATAAAGTCAAACTCATGTGTCCGACGTTCCCCAAACCCATGAATTAGGACAAGGGTCGGCGGCTTCTTAAAAAATTTCTTAAATAAGTTCATATCATCACCTTCATATAGTATATCATGCCCCGGGTAATTTCCGTTTGAAAGTTCAGGTTTGTGGTGTATAATAATAAGGATTTAGAAAAGAGGATAGAATATGGAAAACATCAAGATTTTAGTGGAAATTTCGGCTCGTCATGTGCATGTGAGCGAAGAGCACCTTGCCATACTGTTTGGTGAAGGATATAAACTGACCCCAAAGAAAGACTTATCCCAACCGGGACAATTTGCCTGTGAAGAACGTGTTGATTTAGTCGGTGAGCGCGGTACACTTAAAAATGTGACAATCTTGGGACCGACCCGTCCGTTTTCGCAAGTTGAAATAACTTCAACAGAAGCGCGTACGTTGGGTGTCAAGGCATTGATCCGTGAATCCGGCCTGATTGACGGAACCTTTGGTTGTACGTTAGTTGGTCCTCAGGGATCGGTCGTGTTGGATAAAGGTGTGATCGTTGCGAAGCGTCACATCCACGTAACACCATCGGAAGCAGCGGTTTACGGTGTTTCGGATAAAGAAATCATCATGGTCAAAGTTACTTCCGATGATCGTTCACTGATCTACGGAGATGTTGTCGTGCGCGTCAGTGAGAAATTTGCGGCTGCGATGCATATCGATACCGATGAGGCAAATGCGGCTGGTTTGAGCGGTGCAGTTTTTGGGGAAATCATTCGTGGGTAAGTCGGCGTTGTCCGGCTTTTTACTTTTATGATGCTACCGGTAAACCGTGCGGAAATGACAGCGTTGGGATGGGATCGTCCTGACTTTATCTTAGTAAGCGGGGATGCGTATATCGACCATCCTTCTTTTGGTGTTGCCATCATTTCCAGAGCATTGGAAGCCAACGGCTATAAAGTAGCGATTCTGCCTCAGCCGGATTGGCGAAAAAGCGAACCGTTTGAACAGTTTGGTGAACCGCGACTGGGATTTTTGGTAACTTCCGGAAACATTGATTCCATGGTCAATCATTACAGTGTGTCACGCAAACGCCGCGATAAAGACCAATATACCGATAATGGCGAAGCGAATCGCCGACCCGACCGTGCGGTCATCGTGTACAGTCAGTGCGTACGAAAATCATATCCGAATGTTCCGATTATTCTTGGAGGCATTGAAGCATCCCTGCGACGATTGGCTCATTATGATTACTGGGACGACAAAGTCCGAAAATCCATTTTGATTGATGCCGGAGCAGACTTGATTGCTTATGGCATGGCCGAAAACACCATCATCGAAATCGCTGATGCGTTGGATGGGGGATTACCTATTGAAACCATCACCTATGTTCGCGGCACTGCATGGAAAAGCAAAGACAGTGAAGCATTGCCGAAAGATGCGGTGGTATTACCGACATTTTTCGACATTCGCAATGACAAATTAAAGTACGTAAAGAGCTATCAGTTACAGATGGCCAATCAGGATGCGATTTGGGGTAAAACCATGATTGAACAGCAGGACAGCTGGTATGTCGTGGTCAATCCGTTTCCGCTGCCTTTATCGCGCAGAGAAATGGATCGCGTATACGGCTATCCCTATACCCGCCAGGCACATCCGATGTATAAAAATATCCCGGCCTTCGATGAAGTCCGTTTCAGTTTAATATCAAATCGCGGCTGTTTCGGGTCGTGTTCCTTTTGTGCACTGACCACCCATAAAGGACGAACGATATACTCGCGCAGCAACGACTCCTTGCTCAAGGAAGCCGAAATCATCACCAAACAACCCGACTTCAAGGGTTATATCCATGATGTCGGCGGTCCGACCGCCAATTTCCATCGACCCAGCTGTGACAAACAGACCGATCATGGCATGTGCAAACATCGCGAGTGCCTGCATCCTGAACCCTGTGAACGACTCATCGTCGATCACTCGGAGTATGTTTCGTTGTTAAAGAAGTTGCGACAGATTCCCAAAGTCAAGAAAGTATTTATCCGCTCCGGCATTCGCTATGACTATCTGCTTTATGATAAGGACGATGCCTTTTTTGACGAATTAGTCGAACACCACATTTCCGGTCAGCTCAAAGTTGCGCCGGAGCATGTTTCCGATAAAGTGCTGGATGCCATGGGTAAGCCGCGCAAGAAAACCTACGAAGCCTTTGTGGCGAAGTATGAGATGAAAAACCGTAAGTTCAAGAAAGATCAGTTTCTGGTTCCTTATCTGATGAGCTCCCATCCGGGCAGTGATTTGACCGAAGCGATCGAACTTGCCGTGTATTTGAAAAAGATAAATTTTGTTCCCAAACAGGTGCAGGACTTCTATCCGACCCCCGCAACCGTATCGACTTGTATGTACTATACCGGCATCGACCCGCGCACGGATAAGCAGATTTATGTGGCGAAGAAGTCCAAGGAAAAAGCCATGCAACGGGCACTGATGCAGTTCAATTATCCGCAGAATTATGATTTGGTAAAGGAAGCTCTTGTTCTGGCGAAGCGGTTGGATTTGATCGGTGATAAACCGGGTTGTCTGATTCGTTCGAATCGTCCCAAAGTAAATACAACCACTAGGCGGTAGTATTTCATGTTGTTGTCAATCGTTGTATAATAAAGTAACGGAGGTAACATTATGATCATTCAAAGCAAGCGCGTTTGGATTGCCAGTCAGTTTATATCCGCACAACTGGAAATATACGATGGCAAGATTTTAGCCGTCTATCCCTACCAAACAAAGAAAGTGGACATTGATGTTGAAAATGACCGGATCATACCGGGATTTATTGATGTTCACGTTCACGGAGCGTACGGATTTGATACCAATGATGCCTATCCGGAAGGATTAATCCAAGTGCTTAGGGGAATACCTTCCGAAGGAATTACTTCATTTTTACCGACGACCGTCACGCAAAGTGAGGAAGTCCTGACCAAGGCATTGAAAAATGTTGCGGAAGTCGCTAAACTCAGACCGGAAGGTGCTGAGATTTTAGGCGTTCATT
>JANJWY010000210.1 GCA_024709285.1 Erysipelotrichaceae bacterium | reverse complement strand
TCTTCTTTGACAGTGATCATATGCGAAAAATCTTTTCGATCGCTTTTTGTGATAATAAGTACTTCTTCTTGGTTATACAAAATCGAAAATTGCTTCCAATTATCTACCTTAACACTAAATCCATCTTGTGAAACCAGAATTCCATTACCCCAAACGGATTTATATGATACATAAGCAATAATTTCATTATTCAGGGTGATAACGTGCTTCTCCCTTAACCCAAAAATTGTTTTTGAACGTAAAACAACTTCATCATTTCTATTAACTATAAATCGCTTTGTTCTAAAGAAATTCGAGCGATGTCGATAAGCAATTTGACCTTCTTGATCAACTAAATCGTATTGATTGTTGAACAACCATCTTTTTTTAGGAATGTATAATTTGATCATTGATTATTCCCCTTTATTACCTCACCTTTTTTGATCAACAATGCAACCGTCTCCAAATGGATAGAATTGACAAAACAACATATCTCAATAATCAATCTGATCTCTGAATGATCGAATTTCCAGAGTAGATGCGTACCCTCTTTTTCCCAATATAGCGGTATTTGATTTTTTCATATTTTTCTTTCGATATAATCTTATAATCTGAAGGAATGTTTATAACTTTTACAAAAATAGATCTTATCTCAATCACTATTGAATTTCCTTTAAGTATATCAATGATAAATTCAGCCATCTTTTCTGTTTCCATATGCCAATGAGTTCCACTATTATTTATGTTCAGCATTTCATTTGCCTCAGCTGCATATAGAGTTAAATATTCATTGGGACCGATCACTAACATTTTATCAATACTTTCAATATACAGATTTGGATCAAAATCATTGAGCAATTTTCGTAATATTTCTGTATCCATAGAAATTCCCCCTTCAGGTACTTAACTCTTTTTTGCTTACCCACGAAACTCCTTCAACGTGAAACGAAGTGACATCCTAACATATCAAACGTGCAATTTTGATGTAAACTCACTGTATCTTTTTCAAGAAGCAGGTTATTCTATTGCTTCTTTGAGTGATTCGTACAGTATCTTTTTACCATGTATCTTTAAGTAATAGTATTTCTATCCAAGAATTAAAATCTACTTATGAACATTTGATTTTATCCTTCTTTTAGCAAAATCTCGAATGTCACTGTTTGAATCAAGCAGACATTCCTCTAGAATCTGACTTGTCAAAACTTGATGTTGATTCATTAACTCAACAATTCTGAATCGGCAAAATGAGCAAAGGGTGTTTTCGTATATATATCTTAAAATGTCAGTCCGCGGTTTCCATCTCCCTTTTTTAAAAGCGGTCTTAACAGCACTGTATGCTCCATGCCAATCTCTCGAATTTTTTACTTTAACTCTCTTTATTGCATCAAAAAGCAATTTCTCATCTACTCTCCCAAAGTTTTCGCAAAGCAATTCTATACCATTTTCAAGATCTTTGCCGACACTGATGACTGAAAGTGCAAGATCGTGCATTTTTTCTGATGGTTTCTGGCACATGATTGCAAATGCAGTATCTTTGATATTTTTGTTTTCACTTTGTGCAAGTTCTTGCAATATTTCATCAGGAAACTGATATTTAGTCATGCGGAAAGCCCAAAGAATCTCTGCCTTAATATTTAAGTTTGGCTCACTAAAAGCCTTCTCTGCAAGTTTCTTTAGATCATCTTCACTTGCATCTCTGGCAAACCGCATGGCTGTTCCTCGACCGAGGTAGGTAATACCATCCTGCACTTTGTATGCATTTTGCACAACTTCTTCAAGTGTTGGCTTTGGTACATCTTCGTATTTCCAATTGTCAAACATTTGGGTAGCTTCATAAAATGCCTTAACTTCTAAAGATTTATTAGCCTGTTTGAGTAAATACTTCTCTATACGCTTTCTTCCAAATTCATGCTGAGCATTTGCATAGAACCAATCAAAAGAGAAAAAATCCGCTTTCCCTTTCGCAATGTTTCGTCCATAATCAAAAATAATTTTCTTAAAAGCATCAAAACCGTTTAGCGATGTCAACCAAACCGAAAGCCATTCTAACATCTCTCGTTCTTCTCTTCGAGATTTAAGGTATCTCATTTTTTCGATTTTTTGAAGAAGAAGTTCATATTTTTCGTATAAGGCTTCTGTGGCTTTCTCGCTACCTTTCTGCGCAAATAAAACCAACAAGCTTGCCAATTGATTAAACAACCATACGTCGTCCCTAATGTTTTTAAATTTAACAATGATGGATCTTTCGAACAAATCCATATCATCAAGCATTTCTATCACACGAAACAAATACATCCCTCTGTCACCTTCGATCTGCATATCAAATGTCGTGTTATGAAGGCAAGCATAAAGAACGATTTCTCGATACTTATTTTTATCTGGGCATTGCTCTAGCATAATGATGGCAGAGCCTAGACCTCTTAATAGCGAATGCTTAAACTGCTTTTCTGTCATATTGGCACCCCATCTAGTCACATATATCGTATTATTAATGCAATCATATCATGCATATATTGATTATAATAGTCAAACTTCTTCTCATATGTGTTTCTTAAATCTATGTTTTATACATACAATATCTAGTATCCGATCGATACAAAAAGCTACTTGTTAATAAATGAAAAAAAGCTTAATCCAATGAAAATTTTGAATTAAGCCTTTATATATCTTACTTTCGATTTAGAAGCACAATTGATTCACAATGCCTTGTATACGGAAACATATCCACCGGTTGGATGCTTTCCACCGAATAATCCGAAATCAACTGTTTCACATCATCCGCCTGCGTCTTCGGTTCACACGAAATATAAACGATTCGTTTGGGTTTAAGTTGCTTGAGTGCTTTCAGAAACTCCGGTGTCGCACCTGAACGCGGCGGATCCATCACCACCACATCAAAGGTTAATCCCTGCTCCGCTGCCCGGATCATATATTCCGTCGCATCCGCAAGCACCATCTTCACA
>JANJWY010000151.1 GCA_024709285.1 Erysipelotrichaceae bacterium | reverse complement strand
TTTTCTTTCACACAGAATTCACAATATTTTTGTATCATATATCCATACAAGGAAAATAAAGTAATTTTTTCATTTTTCCCCCTCTGATATAAATCCCGTGCCCTTGTATTTATTGAAAACCGTGTGGTAAAACCGCACGGTTTTGCATTATGATAGAGAAGAGGTAAATTATGGAGATAATCGTCAAAAGAGTATTGCCTGGCCAGGATATCAAAGAGAGATTGAGTTTTTTTCTTAATGAAAATCAACTGACTGCGGCTGCAATCGTCAGTGCGGTGGGTAGTGTGAAAGAGTATGTAATCAGAGTCAGTGATGGTTTTTCGGTCATTCGGGGAGTAGAGAATCGTGAAATCGTTTCTCTGTCCGGAATATTAACAAAAGATGGAATTCATGTCCATATGGCTTTAAGCGGATTGGATGGTCTTGTCATTGGCGGTCATCTGATGGAAGGCTGTCTGGTACATACCACCCTGGAAGTTGTCATGATGTCATTGGATGATGATTTGAGGAGAGAGTTCGATCCGGATACGGGTTATAAAGAGTTGGTCATAAAGAAAAGAGCTTTTTGAGCTCTTAGCGCTGATTGATTTCGTTGATCAGTTCAGGAAGGATTTCAAACATATCTCCCGTGATTGCTATGTCAGCCATCTGCATCATCGGTGTATCCGGATTTTTATCTATGGCAATGATCAAATCACAGGATTGCATACCGACTAAATGTTGAATCTGCCCGGAAATACCGCAGGCGATGTAGATTTTGGTTTGTACGGTCTGTCCGGTCTGCCCGACTTGATGTGTATAAGGAATCCAACCGGAATCTACGGCAGCCCGGCTTGCACCCACAGCGCCACCCACTTTTTGAGCAAGCTGTCGAAGGAGTTCAAATCCGGCTTTGCCATGGGTTCCTCTGCCTCCGGCAATAATGATTTCAGCATCGGCCAGATTGATGGCGGATTGCGTGTCGTGGAATACCTCTACGACTTTTTTATTGTTGATTTCATCGGAAGGCAGAATGGTTTCAAATAGGGTTATACCATCTCTATCCGTGTCCGGTTGTTTTATTTTCATAACTCTTGGACGTACCGAAGCGATTTGCGGACGATGATTCGAACTGCGAATGGTAGCAAGGATGTTACCGCCAAAGGCTGGACGTGTCTGAAGCAGATCACCATTGTTGGGATCGATATCCAATTGCGTACAATCGGCAGTCAATCCGCAATATGTAGTAACCGCGACCCGAGGGATCAAGGCTCGTCCGCGGGAAGTGGCTCCACACAGGATTATTTCCGGTAAGTATTTTTCAATCAGGCGGGACAATACTTTAGCTTCGAGTTCATCGATGAAGTATTTGAGCCGGATATCATCGATAATAATGCATACATCCGCTCCATAAACAAACAGGTTTGGATGTTGAATTCTACTGCCCAACAATATAACCCACACTTCACTGCCTCGCTTATCCGCAAGTTCTCTTGCCGTGCCAAGAAGTTCGAGTGTTACAGGTAAAACCGTTCCGTCTTCGACTTCGCCAATGACCCATACATTTCTGAAATTTGCTTTTTCTGTTTCTGTTTTTGTGATCATAAGACCTCCTACACAATGCTTCGCAAGCGCAACTGACGAACCAGTTCTTTGGCGCAATGCGCAGGTGTGCCTTCAATTTTGATAGTACTGGATGTGCGAGGTGCCGGTGGTTCTGTTTTTACGACGCGAGTAGGTGAACCGTTTAAACCAAGTTGTTCAATTTTGGCATCAATGTCCTCCGGTTTCCAAAGAGGGATTTCGGCTTTAAGGGAAGCTAAACGGCCTTTTAATGTCGGCACACGCGGTGTATTGATCCCCTTGACCACAGTTATGATGGCAGGCAGGGTCACTTCGCAAAGATCATATCCATTTTCATGCAGTCGTTTAGTCAGAATGGTGTTATTATCCGTTGGTTTGATTTCCATAAGATAGGTTGCCTGTTGCCAGTCAAGATGCGCTGCGATACCCGGTCCCACTTGAGCCGTATCGCCGTCAATAGCCTGCTTACCACAAATAACCAAATCAACATTGCCGATTTTTTCAATGGCTCTTGCTAAGGCATAACTGGTTGCCCATGTATCTGAACCGCCAAAAGCACGATCGGACAACAAAATACCGGAATCAACACCTAAGGCAATGGCTTCACGTAAAACTGCTTCGGCAGACGGTGGTCCCATGGTCAAAGCGATAACTTCACCACCCAGCTTCTCGCGAAGCCGTACGCCTTCTTCCAACGCATAATTATCAAAAGGATTCATGATTGATTTTACGGCATCACGAACGATCCGCTTGGTTTCCGGATCGATTTTAGCATCATTACTGGCAGGGACCTGTTTTATACATACGACGATTTTCATAGTTCCTCCATCAAGACTAGGCTTGCTTACTTCCAGACATCTTTTACCAGATCATACTGAGTTTTAAAGCCGACCAGTGATAAGTAGACACCGCATTTCGGATATATCTCATGCAAGAGTTTTAAGGTTGCGATCGGGTCATATTCCATATCTGCCGGAATTTCATATCCGATGGCATCGCTGAGCAAGCTTAGTTTCTTACTCATCCATGCTTCAACCGT
>JANJWY010000214.1 GCA_024709285.1 Erysipelotrichaceae bacterium | reverse complement strand
GGGCTATCGTACGCTCAACTCCATGGTTTTTTGCGGATTGTATCCGATTGAGTCCAATCGATATAACGATTTACGGGATGCACTTGAGAAACTGCAGCTCAATGATGCTTCCTTGAAATATGAAGCAGAAACATCGCAGGCCTTGGGTTTTGGATTCCGTTGCGGCTTTTTGGGATTATTGCATATGGATGTCGTTCAGGAACGTTTAGAACGTGAGTATAACTTATCGCTGATCGCAACTGCGCCATCCGTCGTGTATCATGCCTATATGACGGATGGATCAATGATTTCCGTTGACAATCCTTCATTATTGCCGGATGTTCAGAAAATCCATCATATGGAAGAACCGTTTGTTCAGGCAACGATCATGGTACCTACCGAGTATGTCGGTCCGGTCATGGAACTTTGTCAGAAAAAACGGGGAATTTATAAAGAGATGATTGCGGTTGATGCCGGTCGGATGCATTTACACTATTTATTGCCTTTAGGGGAAATCGTATATGATTTCTTTGACCGTTTGAAATCAGCTACGCGTGGGTATGCCTCCTATGATTATGAATTGGATGGTTATTATGAATCTAAACTGGTCAAAATGGAAATTTTGTTGAATTCTGAAGTCGTGGATGCTCTTTCAACCATCGTTCACCGTGATTTTGCCTATGCCCGAGGTAAAGCCATAACGGAAAAAATGCGTAAACTCATTCCGCGGCAACAGTTTGAAATTCCGATTCAGGCGGCAATCAATAATAAAATCATTGCCCGATCAGATATTAAAGCGTTGCGCAAGAATGTTTTGGCGAAGTGTTACGGCGGGGATATCACCCGTAAAAAGAAACTGCTGGAAAAACAAAAAGAAGGTAAGAAGCGCATGAAGCAAGTGGGAAGTGTCGAAGTCCCGCAGGAAGCGTTTATGGCCGTTCTTTCCATGGATGATGAATAGGCGGGTAAAACCGCCTTTTTTACATTTTTATGAATATATTTTCTTTTCATTCTCATGATTTACATCGTCCAGAATCATTGACAGCGCTTTCAACGCTGAGTAAAGTATTAAGTAGAGTGAAAAAAGGAGACTATGATGAAAAATTATCCGGCAGAGCCATTTCGTATCAAAGTTGTCGAAATGATGAAGACCATGAGTAAAGAAGAACGTCAGATCGCGATGGAGCAGGCAGGTTACAATACGTTCTTACTAAAAAGTGAAGACGTTTATATTGATTTACTGACCGATTCGGGAACGACAGCTATGAGTGACCGTCAGTGGGCAGGAATGATGATCGGAGATGAAGCTTATGCTGGAAGCCGTAACTTTTTGCATTTGGATGCCACGGTCAAAGAGTTTTATGGTTTCAGACACATGGTGCCCACTCATCAGGGACGCGGTGCAGAGAACCTTCTTTCCAGACTGAAGATCAAGCAAGGGGATATCATTCCGGGCAATATGTACTTTACAACGACCCGCTATCACCAAGAGGCCAATGGAGGGACATTCAAAGATGTCATCATCGATGAAGCGCATGATTCGCAAGCGATTCATCCGTTTAAGGGCAATGTGGATTTAGCTAAACTTCAGAAACTGATCGATGAATTTGGTGCAGAGCGCATTCCTTATGTCTGCTTGGCCGTTACGGTGAATCTTGCCGGCGGTCAGCCGGTTTCGATGCAAAACATCCGTGAGGTCAGTGAGCTTTGTCATAAACATGGTATCGATGTTTTCTTTGATGCGACGCGTTGTGTTGAAAATGCGTATTTTATCAAGAAACGGGAAGAAGGATACAAGCATGTATCCATTAAGGATATTCTATTGGAAATGATGAGTTATGGCGATGGAGCAACGATGTCGGGTAAGAAGGATTGTATGGTCAACATCGGTGGCTTTCTGGCTATGAATGATGATGAACTGTTTGCCCGCAGCAAAGAATTGGTCGTCGTGTTTGAAGGTATGCCTTCCTATGGCGGTATGGCTGGGCGCGATATGGAAGCGATGGCGATCGGTATCAAAGAATCCGTTGATTATGCCTATATTTCTCATCGTGTCGAACAGGTCGCTTATCTGGGTGATCAGTTAATTGCGGCTGGTGTACCGGTCGTCCAACCTATTGGGGGACACGCGGTATTTTTGGATGCCCGCAAATTTCTCTCGCATTTGACTCAAGATCAGTTGCCGGCACAAACTTTGGCGGCTCATTTATATATCGAATCCGGTGTCCGCAGTATGGAGCGTGGAATTGTTTCTGCTGGCAGAAACAAGGAAACCGGGGAACATCACCGACCGAAACTGGAGTTGGTCCGTCTGACGATTCCGCGTCGGGTGTACACGTATGCTCATATGGATTTGGTGGCGGATGCGGTCATCAGTCTTTATAATAACCGTGAAAAGATCACGGGGTTACAGTTTGTTTATGAACCGCCCATGCTGAGATTTTTCAACGCACGATTTAAACCTCTGTAAGCAAAATCCCCGTTTGGGGATTTTTTTTGTTATAATGGCACTGGTGATGACGATGGAAGATATAGCAAGGAAAATTGAACGTATGCGGGCGGAGTTTGGCTGGGATAAGAGTGATACAACGCTGATTCTTGCGAAATCCGTGTTTGTCGAAGCAGGGGAACTGCTTGAGGCCGCATCGAAAAATCCGGGTGAAAAGCAGGAGATTTTGGATGAAGTCGCAGATGTGCTTATGTACGCGATTTCACTGTGTACCGATGCCGGGGAAGATTACCGACAGGTCATCGAACAGAAGATTGAAAAGGTCAAAATAAAGTATGGATCAAAGTAAAGCCAGGTCACTGTATATCCATGTCCCTTTTTGTCAGCATATATGCGAGTATTGTGATTTTGTGCGTGTCGGATATCATAACGGACTCGCAGAGCGCTTTATAGAGCGTTGTAAGCAAGATTTATCATTAAGGCAGGGCGAAACCTTTGAAACAATATACATCGGCGGTGGAACGCCCAGTGCACTGTCAATTGATCAGCTGAAAACACTGTTATCCATGGTCAGACCTTTTTGTGCTTTGGGATGTGAATTTACCATGGAAGCAAATCCGGAAAACTTTACCGAAGATAAAATTCAATGTTGTGTTGAATATGGTGTCAATCGCATTTCTTTAGGCGTTCAGTCCGTTCAGGCGAAGCTGCTTCAGCTGATTGGCCGAAAACATTCACTTGAAGATGCTGAAAATGTCATTGCAATGTTGCGAAAGTATGGCATTAACAATATTTCAGCGGATGGTATGTATGGACTGCCGACACAGACAATAGCCGATTTTGAACATACATTACTTTGGATGATTGCGCAGCAACTGCCCCATGTATCTCTTTACGCATTAACTATCGAACCAAATTCGGCTTTTGGCCGCAAACATATAAAAAGCATTGACAACACACTGGAAGGTGATTTCTATCAGTTAGCCGAAGATTTGTTGATAAAGGCAGGATATCAGCATTATGAAATAAGCAATTTCTGCCTGCCGGATAAAGAAAGCCGTCACAATCTCACTTATTGGCATTACGAGGACTTTGTGGCCATCGGTCCCGGTGCTGCAGGCAAAGAGAATCATCGTCGATATACGATCACAAAAAACATTCACCGATATTTGACTGAAGGAATTATTTTTGATGAAGATATAGCATTGTCAATGGAAGATGAGATGTTCGAATTTCTGATGATGGGCTTGCGATTAAAAGAGGGTATATCGAAGAAGATATTTATTGACCGTTTTCGTGTATCGTTGGAAGATGCGTTTAATCATGCAATCGAAAAGAACAAAGAAAAAGGGTGGCTGAAATTCAGCGACACCCACATGTATCCCAGTGATGAAGGACGTTTATTTCTGCACGACCTTTTAATCGACTTTTTGGAAATCGAGCCAGAAAACAGATAATCTGTCAACTTTCTCAAGAATTGAATATCCAAGTTTTTCATACATGCCGGGGGTTCCCCGGTATTTTAATGCAAAGGAACCCTCTGATTCTATCGGTGCAGCTAACATGCCGTCATAACCCAATTGCCTGTAATGTTCAATAGCAGTTTCAAGAAGTGCAGTTGCAACTCCTTGATTTCGGTATTGAGGGTCGATGACAAAGCATATCGTCAAAGCAACTCTCTTATCTTTAATGGAAGCAGGTAAAACACTTTTTAATCTGAGAAATAAATGCGCATCGTTGGCATTCAGCCATCCGATACATTTTTCATTATCAAATGCCAAGAAACCGTGCATTTCGCGCTTAGATATGGCATCGACTGCTTCCACTTTATTTTCTGAAGGCAACCGCTTCTTCCAATGCTCAAAATCCATGTCACCATGATAGAATCGGCAATAGCAACCCGCCCAGTGCGGTGCATGGCCATAGTCCAGACGCTCTAGAAAATCCGTGAACACGGAAGGATCACATTGCCACAGAGACTTTATGTTAAGATTCATGATTTTTCTTATAAGCTTTGATTAAGGCTTGGGTGCCCAACTGTCCGTAACCTTCCTCAAGCAGCTGACGGTAAAGCTCTAAAACCTGATGGGCGATCGGCAGGTCAATATGCGCTTTATCCGCTTCTTCTTTAACCAAAGTCAAATCCTTAATGAAATGATGGATATAGAATCCCGGATCATAATTCTGTTTCAGTATTTTCGGTCCGTTGTTACTCACTTGCCATGAACCGGCCGCACCACCGGAAATGGCTTGCAATACGATTTCGGGATCGATTCCGGCATTGAAAGCATAGTGCATGCTCTCAGTGATTGCCGCTATGTTTCCGGCCACGACGATTTGATTGGCCATCTTGCAATGCTGTCCTGCACCTGCTTTACCGATATAAGTGATACTTTTTCCCATGTAAGCGAAAAACTCGTTTGCTTGTTCAAAGTCTTTCTGATCTCCGCCGACCATGATGGACAGCGTCGCATTCTTCGCGCCGATGTCACCGCCGGAAACCGGGGCATCGAGCATTCGCAATCCTTTGAATTTTGCTAACTCGCTGAGTTGAGCAGCCAATGTCGGAGATGAGGTGGTCATATCGATACACAGTACTCCTTTTTTTGCACTTTCGAAAACACCGTTGACCCCGGCATAAACTTCTTTGACATCCTTTGGATAGCCGACCATCGTGATTACGACGTCCGCATCTTTAACAGCATCGCCGATAGAGTCACAAACGGCAGCCCTGTCTTTTAAATTTTCAGCTTTTTCCTTGCTGCGCGTATATATACTGACCGGATATCCGGCATTGATCAGATGTGATACCATGGCATTACCCATCACACCGGTTCCAATCCAAGCTATTTTCTTCATAAATAACACTCCTTTGAAAATATTATAGCATGTCAATTTACAACCTTGCATCAATCTTCAGAATATGTTAAAGTATACATGCTTTATTTCTGGGTTTCGCGGATGCCTCGTCCCGTTACTCGGATATGAAGGTCTAGAAAAAAATGGAGGAAAATGATGATTTCAAAAGAACAAAAGCAGGCGATCATTAAAGAATTCGCTCGCACTGAAGGTGACACCGGTTCTGTTGAAGTTCAAGTAGCTGTATTGACGACGAAAATCAACGTCTTGACAGAACACTTGAAAGTTCACAGGAAGGATTTCCATTCACTGCGCGGATTATTGAAAATGGTTGGTCAACGCCGGAGCTTTCTGACTTATCTTCGCAACAGTGATGTCAATCGCTATCGTGAATTAGTCAGTCGCCTGAACTTAAGAAAGTAATTCGTAAGAAAGTCGGAAACGACTTTTTTATTTGATGTCAGCAGTGAACAGGTGTATACTAATAGTATAAGTAAGGAGGATTCACTATGGCTCAAATCCTTAAACCTGAACTGAGAGAGTCGATCATAAAATCTGCACGACACGAATTTTATGTCAATGGTTTTGAAGGTGCATCAATGCGCAATATTGCGAAGGCCGCACATATGACCGTTGGAAACCTTTATCGCTACTTTAAAAACAAAGAAGACTTGGCGGATGCGCTGCTTTCATCAACAATTGACAAACTTGATAAAATCATAACTGGAGAAATAAATAATCTTCCGGTCAATATTTCGAAAGAACAAGGCCGGAGCGCTGAGTTTGATTCAAGGATCCGGCGGTTATCCATGGGATTTGCTCATGTGTTTGAAACGGAGAGAAAAGAATTTCTTACTCTTATACGACATCAGCGGATGGCCGATCAGGTCGTGGGCTCTATCAAAAAAATCATGACAGTCATGGTAGAACGCTGGTTTTCGCAAGTTGATTTGTTTGATCGCAGGACGGACATGATCACTTCGATGCTGGCAAGTTCCGTTTTCTGCGGATTGGTCCGGCTTTTTGAAGATTCGCAACAAAGCACGCAAGAAGAAATCGAATGGATGATCATGACTTATCTCAATCTTTTTACACTGATGATATCAGCGGGGGAATTACATTATGAGAAAAAATAGATGGCAAATCATTGTCATAATCCTTGTAGTACTCACGGGAATCGGAATATCGATTCTCTTTTCTGCACAAGAAGAACCGGAAGTCATTGATGAAAAAGTGACACAGGTCAATGTATTGAGAATCAGCGAAACAGCAAACGATGAATTCGCTAAATATATCGGTGTCATTCAGCCCAAGTCGTTGCAGCAGGCAACATTTGCAACCATCGGCACTATTGAGAGGGTGTATGTCACTGAAGGACAGGATGTCAAAAAAGGAACACTGCTGGCATCCATTGATTCTCAACAGGCTCAGATTCAAGTGCGAAATGCTCAGGAAAATCTCAAAGCTGCTGACTCTGCGCGCAAGCAGGCGGCTGCAAACATGAAGGCGGAAGAGCAAGATTATCTCAATAAAAAGGAAACTGCGGATCAAGAATTAGAGGAATTAAAGCAAGATTACTTAGCGAAACAAGTCATTGCTGATCAGGCGTATGAACAATATCAGTCAGACCTGGCTGAATTTGGCGAAGGATCTGTCCAAGCTAACGCATCATTTGTAGATTATACCTCGAAAAATGCAGAGGCTAACGCTGCCAGGGCCGAATATTATGCATCTGTTGCCAATGGAACGCCCGTTGAGGTTGAAATCGCTTATTCCCGTTATCAGGCAGCGAAAGCGAGTTATGATGCCGCAAATTCTCAGTATACGATTGCTCAAAATAACTTGACTTACGCCAACAATAACTTGGAATCCACGCGGTTATATGCCAGCATGGATGGTTTCATTGTCAAAGTAGTTTCTAGCAGCGGTGAACTCGCCACTCCATTAGCACCGGTCGTCGTTGTTTCGTCCTATCAGATGTCGGCGGTCATTGGTATTTCTCAGACAATGATCAATACCATCAAGACCGGTCAGACTGCAGAAATCACCGTGAATCAAGTCAGTTATTTCGGTAAGGTGTATGAAATATCCAAAATTCCGGATTCTACCAGCCGGACATATCAAGCCTATGTTTCCATCGATGATTACACTCAGGTAAATATCGGTGAAACGGCCGGTGTATCCATCGATCTTGGTGAACGCACCGGGATTTGGCTGATGCTCAATACCATTCAAAACGACGGTGAGGATTTTGTGTATATCGTCGTTGATGACCGTATCGTCAAACGCAAAGTATCCTTAACCACGATCAATAATCAAATGGTGCTTACGACCGGTTTAACATCCGGTGATTTGGTGGTCATTGAAGGTGGCCGTTTGGTCCGTCCAGGAGTAAAAGTTAAGATTGCCGAGGTTTTCGAGAATGAGTAAGTTAGTAAAATTATTCATACAGAAAAGACAGATCGTCATATTGTCATTAACATTTGTTATCTTTTTTGGCATGTATAGTTATTATCTGATTCCCAAGCAGGAAAATCCCAACACCAATCTTCCGGCAGCCATGATCACAACCGTTTATCCCGGAGCAACTTCAAGTGAAGTTGAAGAAATGGTAACAAAGAAAATCGAAGATAAGCTCAGTCGTTTGGCGGGTATCGATGTTCTTAACTCATATTCGGTCAACAGCGCTTCGGTTGTCGTCATCATGTTTAAAATCGATGTTGATGCGGATGTAGCGATGGCTCATGTCCGAGAGCTGATGGCAGATGTGCAAAAAGAGTTGCCGCCATTGGCCATGGAGAGTGTCATCAAGACCGATCTAACTGAGGTTCCGCAGTTTATCATTTCTTTATCCAATGATGAATACGATATGGATGATTTGGTTTCATATGCTTTAAACATACAATCCGAAATCGAGCAAGTCAATGGTGTGACACGGGTGGATATTGATGGCAACCTTGAGAAACAAGTGGTCATCGAAGTCAACATCGACGATTTATATTTGTATCGGGTTTCCATGGAGACGATTGTCGGCTTATTGCAAGCACAGAATCTGACCATTCCTTCCGGTTCGATCGATTACGATGATTCAAAAATCAATGTACAGACACCGGCTACCTTTGAAACGCTCAAAGATATCGAAAACATCGTTATCAGCGGCTCGATGGAACAAGTCGGGTTTGTCCGTCTGAAGGATGTCGCTACGGTAAGCATCGAGGCGAAAAATCAATATTATTTTCAGCATAACGGTCAAAATGCTGTATTGCTTACCGGTTATTTTGAAAGTGATACCAATGCGGTCATTATCGGTGCAAATGTCCGGAAAGTTATCGACAAAATGAAATCTCAGGTACCTGAGGATATTGAATTCACGGAAGTGACTTACTCGCCGGAGGATATAGACCGATCTATCAACTCATTTATCTTTAACTTGTGGGAAAGTGTCGTTTTGATCGTAATCATCGTTATGATTGGTGTTCATCTTCGCAATGCCTTGATCATGTCCATCATCTTGCCAATATCCATTCTGGTGACTTTCATCGTCATGTACGTTTTGAAAATCGAGTTTCACTTTATATCGATTGCGGCACTTATCATTTCATTAGGCATTCTGGTTGATAACGGAATTGTCATTTGTGAAGCGATTCAAAGCCGATTAAATGACGGGGAAGAGAAACTGTCAGCAATCGAAGGGGCAGTCAAAGAAACATCCCGACCGATATTTACTTCCACACTCACAACGATCGTAACTTTTGGCATTTTGCTGTTTATTCCCGGAGTCATCGGAAAAACCGTGGCCACGATTCCGATCGTGATTATTTCTACTTTGGTTGCTTCGTACTTTACGGCGATGCTTATCCTTCCGGTGTTTGCTTATCTGTTCTTCAAGCCGGAAAGTCAGCAGCGCATCGAGAAAACGCGTCGCTCGTTGACCCGGCGTTTCTTTGATGAAATGCTGATTGCCGGATTACGGTATCCGAAATCGGCAATTGCACTTGCCTTCGGCACATTGCTGATTGCCGCACTTCTGTTTACGCAGTTAAACATGAGTTTCTTTCCATACTCCGATAAACCGGTGATTTATATCAATGTTGAGGCTGAGTCGGCATCGCTAGAGAAAACAGCACAGATCCATGATCAGATTTATGCGTTGGTAAAGGAATTTAAAGAGGTAAAAAGTGTTACATCTGCCGTGGGTACCGGTTTACCGAAGTTTTTTATCACGGTGGTCAACAGCAGCCCGGCAGCGGATGTTGCACAGTTGCTGTTAACCATTGATCTGACCGATAGTGAATTTGAAAGCAATGAAGCAATCGGATTTGCCATTCAACAGAAAATCAATGAAACGATAGTCGGAGCTAAAGTTGAAGTTCGTTATCTTGAATATGCAATGCCGGTCGAGGCAAAACTGGTGTTTGCTCTTAATGGTGAGGATCTCGATGACTTGCTCGCTACTTCGGCAAATATCCGCCAGCTGCTTGCGACGATCGAAGGGACAACGTCCATTCGTGATTCATTTGTATCAAAGGAATATGAGTATGTGGTACGGATCGATGAGGATTATCTGGCGACCAGCGGGATTTTGAAGTATGACATCGTTAAGCAAATCAATACTGCTTTGATGGGGGCAACACCTTCCGGATTTAAATCCGGCGGAACTGAGATGGACATAATGGTCAGAGCAGATATCAACTCGCTTGAACAATTGTATCGCTTACCCATTAAATCTTCGGCAACGAATGCTTATATGCAGTTAAGTCAGTTGGCACGTGTCGATATTCAAGCGACATTGCCTTCAATCTATCGGCAAAATCGTAAGCGTACGGTAACCGTACTTGCGGATGTTCTGCCCGGATATTCGGCCGCAACCATCGAACTTGCGTTTAAAGACTTGCTAACAGATGATATGCTGATTGGAGACAGTGCGATTGATTATAAAGGTGAGCTAAAAAACATCACGGATTTGGTTTCCAATCTTGGAATTTCGGCTTTGATTGTCATAGCTTTGATCTATATGATATTGCTGGTCCAGTTTGACAAACTTTCTAAACCGCTGATCATTATGACAAGTATTCCGCTATCTTTGACAGGCGTATTTCTCGGCTTGTACATTTTCCAGATTGACATTCAGGCGATGGCTCTGCTGGGTGCGGTCAGTTTGATCGGAATCGTGGTTAACAATGGTATTTTGCTGATGGAAGTCATGGATGAAGGGGTTCGTTTGGGTAAATCGGTCATAGGAAGTTGTAAGGATGCGGTGGATGCGCGCTATCGTCCGATCATGCTTACAACGCTGACCACTTGTATCGGGTTGGTACCGTTGATCGTTTCAAAGGATCCGATGACGGCACCGATGGCTTTGGTGTTGTTCTTTGGATTGCTGATGTCGACGATTTTGACAATGGTTATCGTCCCGGTATTATATCATTTGATCATTAAAGAAAACAGGGGTTAAAAAATCCCTTTTTTTAAGCTAAAATAGAAGAGGAAAGCGTTTACATCAAAGGAGAAAAACTATGAGCAGATCAATTCGTGTATGTGTATGGGGCATTGGTGCGATGGGCGTTGGAGTAATCAAGGCTTTGTCAATGAAAAAAGGTGTTGAAATCACAACGGTCATTGCCAGAGGGGATAAAGTCGGACGCAGAGTCGACCAGCTTGTCGAACTGTTGAACCCCTGTGGATTAATTATTCAGAATGAAGAAGAAGGATTAAGTCAGACAAATGCAGATGTGGCAATTCTGTGTACGGATTCATTTGTAAAGACTTCGAAAGATAAGATTCTGGCATGTATTGAAAGAAGAATGAATGTAATTTCGATTGCTGAGGAAATGTCTTATCCATCGGCGGCAGATAAGGATATTGCGGATTTGATTCATCGAAAAGCTAAAGAATATGGGGTGACCGTGTTAGGGACGGGGATCAATCCGGGATTTATGATGGATGCGCTTGTCATCGCCTTAACTTCGGTATGTACCAATGTTGAGAAAATCGAGGTCAGCCGCGTCAATTCATTATCTCCTTTTGGCAAATCCGTCATGCATGAACAAGGTGTCGGAATCTCGGTCGCGCAGTTTTATCAGCGACAGAAAGAAGGGACGTTGGCCGGTCATGTCGGATTTGATCAGAGCATGGCTATGATGTCTGAGGCGTTTCACACCGATTTTGATAAAGTCGAAATTAAGAACCGTCCGATCGTATCTACGATCAACCGTGTTGCACCGCATGCAACCGTGGATGCCGGTGATGTAGCCGGTTGTGATATGATTGCGACTGCTTTTGTTAATGATTATCCGTTTATCACTCTGAAACATCCCCAGCAGGTAGAGCCTCAAAGTGAAGGAATATCAACGGGAGATTATATTACAATCGTTGGTACACCTCCGGTATCAATGGTTATCACACCGGAAGTCGACGGCGGAATCGGTACGATTGCAATGGCCATCAACAGTATTCCGGCTGTGATCAATGCCAAACCTGGCATTAAAACTATGCTTGATCTGCCGTTGCCAAGAGCGATTTTAGGGGATATGCGCTTATATCTTGAGGAAGAACTATGCTAGCCAAAAAAGGTGAATGGGTATTGATAGAGCAGATATTCCTGTCAGCGGAGCAGCGGCAATCAAATATTCCCCAAGATACTCAGACAACGGATTTTCGCTTGAGGATCAAGGGTTTTCTTATGGATGAAACAGGAAGAATCAGTGAATCATGCCATATCCAAACGAAAACCGGAAGGATGATTCATGGGGTACTGATTGACATCATGCCAAATTATCATCATTCCTTCGGTGATTATTTGCCATTAACCGCTTATATTGAAAAGCAGTTGCGAGATGAACTGATGGGAGAGTCTTATGAATAAGGCACAGTCGATTCTCACTCGCAAGCAAGAGATCTTAAAGAAAGCAATCGATGTCGATTTTGTAAAATACAAGCAATCGGAAATTGCTTTTGATTATGAAAAAATGATGGAAGAAACTGGTTATCCTATTGAAGAAGCGATACGGATTCAACGCAGTCTGGGGGTAGGTTCAACGCCGATGATCGAACTTGCCAATATCAACCGGCTGATTAAAAAGCTGTCTTTACCAGGGTTTGGTGCCCGCATTTTTCTAAAAGATGAGGCATGCAACTTGTCGGGAAGTTTCAAAGCCCGCCGCGCAGCTATCAGTGTTTATCATGCTAAAAAGCTGGGTTATCAAGGCGTGATTGCCGCAACTTCGGGAAATTATGGTGCTGCAGTTGCTGCAATGTGCGCAAAACTGAATATGAAGTGTATCATTGTGCAGGAATGTTTTGATTCAAAAGGTGTCTATCAGCCGGAAATCGTAGAGAAAGCCCGGGCGATCGAAGCTTATGGAGCTGAGGTCGTCCAATGTTCCGTCGGTCCGGAGTTGTTTGTCGTTTTTTTAGACTTGCTTGATCAGACCGGATATTTTAATGCCTCATTATACAGTCCGTACGGTATCGCCGGACTTGAAACACTGGGGTTGGAATGTGTGGAGGATATCCGTCGGTTGACAGGTAAAGATCCTTCAGCAATCGTGGTGACACATGCCGGTGGAGGTAATCTGACCGCAACTGCACGTGGCGCAAAGAAGGCGGGTTGTCATTGTCAGATCATTGGGGCCAGCGTGGATCTGCATGGGTTGCATATGGCCAGTGATGTGGATTTTAATCGGAAATCGTTTACGACCGGACATACGGGATTTGGCTTTCCTTTTGCCATTTATCCGGACCGTTCGGATGTGATATACTCGGCGGCCAGAGCTTTGCGTTATATGGATCGCTATGTATTGGTCAAGCAAGGGGAAGTATTTTATATGACTGAAGCACTCGCAAAAGTTGAGGGAATGGAGCGTGGACCCGCGGGTAACACATCGCTGGCAGCAGCATTTTCTTTGGCACAGACGATGAA
>JANJWY010000124.1 GCA_024709285.1 Erysipelotrichaceae bacterium | reverse complement strand
GACTAGCTTGATTATCCCTTTTTGTCTATTGTAAGTCCATCTTCAAGGCAAGTTTTCATTCGCTTTCCTATAGATTGTTACACTTCTGCACCACCTCTCACACCTAAGCATGAAAAAAGCCTTATCTAATAAGGCTTTGGTTGATCATGGTGCCGACTACAGGACTTGAACCCGCAACCTACTGATTACGATTCAGTTGCTCTACCAATTGAGCTATGTCGGCAGCGTGCATAAGTATAGTACTAAAAGTAAGCGCGATTGTCAATCATTCCAACAGAAAAGGGCGATACAACTCAAGAAAAAGACCACCGATGAAGGTGGTCTGAACACTACTGTTTTATAAAACGAAGTCTTTGAATTTTCAGTCCGCTTTGAGGGAAGACAAATGTCAGTTTCTGAGCACCGCTTGTTAAACTTAACTGCTTTTCACGTGTCGTGAACTGACCATCTGTACCATTAAACACAAAAGTGGAACTGAACTGATCATTGATCAAAACATTGATCGGAAGTTGTGCCAACGGATTCAGATTGGACATCACTGTAAACGCCAACGTATACTCACCACCGTTAACAACATCGAGTTCCCATGATTTCTCATTTCCGGCGGAAGTGTCGACACCATCCAACATGATTTCAGTATTTGCTTCGATTTTAGTCAGTATGCTTTGAGTTTGATTAAATGTTGAAGAAGATTGAGTAAGGATCTGCTCACCTCGCAATAAACGTCTAAACGAATGCGACTGTAACAGTACATTACAAATATTCTTAGCACTCCGTTGCAATTCGCTGCGCATCAATAAACCCTTTTCCAGAGATTCTAAGGTATTATCCTTTGTGCTATTATTCAAAGCATTCTCAACAACCATATATACATCATTTTGAGCACGCACCATTGCCTTGGTATTACGTATGGTTGCCGGTTCACCTTCGTCATTTAACTTTGCCCACCAGTCCGTCATGACAAAACCATCAAACCCCCATTGCTCGCGCAATATCGTCGTATTCAGGTCATAATTGCTAGCCGCCCAAATACCATTGATGGCACTGTACGAAGTCATGATTGAACGGGCATTGGCTTGCTTGACCGCCATCTCATAACCTTTCAGATAGATTTCTCTTAAAGCACGCTCCGAAATGATACAGTCGATATCATGTCTGGCTGTTTCCTGATTGTTTGCGGTAAAATGCTTGAGCGTTCCACTGGCACCAACCGCATGCATCCCTTTGCTCTGCGCAACAGCCATCGATCCCGTCAAATACGGATCTTCCGAGAAATACTCAAAGTTACGGCCATTCAGTGGATTGCGATGAATATTGATGCCCGGACCTAAAAGGAAATCGATGTTATTCTTAACCAACTCCCGGCCTTCCATCTGATATAACTGCTCAATCATTTCCGTATTCCATGTACAAGCCATGCATGTGCCATTGGGTAAACTGGTCGCAATCGCACCTGAATCCATCCGGATTCCCGAAGGACCGTCAGCACAACTGGCAATCGGAAGTCCAAAGTTAAGCAGCGAGTCTGTTACTCCGCCAAACGCAGAGGCTGTTCCCGGAGTGACCTTCGGACTGCTCATTCCTTCACCCCGGACGATACACGCCAAATCTTCATCACTAAACTGAGCCACAAACTCATCCAAGGTAACTTTATTCTCAGCTACATCCGCCAGTTTATATCCTTGATCACCGGTATATGGAAGATTGACCGGACGTCTGTCCGCAATCCGCTGATTTAAATCGTAACTGCGAAGCGGAACATCTTCATAGCCGAGCGAAATATTACCAGCCTCAACTATCGGCTTGATCCGTTGAAACGGTGTCACGGGAGCCATCGCAGATTCCAGTGTTTCCACTACGATCAAATCCTTAAGCTCAACACGCATGACTTCTTTGGTATGACGGACACTGTTCCCCATGTGAATCAGATATTCACCGGCTTCTAAAACAAAGCTGAACGGATGTCCGGTGGCACCACTGTCATCATACGATGCCATTTCTTTGATATCGATTGAAAATGAAAGAACTTCCGATTGATTTGGTTCAATATTCTTCGTCTTCTTAAATGCGACCAATGATTTCAGCGATTTTCCCAGCACGCCCATTGGCGCACCGAAATACAACTGAACCACTTCTTTACCGGCAATAGAACCCGTGTTTGTTACAGATACCTTAATGTTAATGTGACTTCCATCAAATTGAGTGGAAACAGTTTCCATTGAAAACGACGAATAAGACAATCCGAAACCAAAGGGATATAACACACGGTCCTGAGCAAATGTTTCAAAATACCGATATCCGACATAGATATCTTCCTGATAAAAATTGTAATCCTTGCGACCGAAATTTCTTGTTGAAAAAACATCGTCCAAATCAATTGAAATCGTATTGCTCAATTTACCGCACGGATTGACCTTTCCGGTCAACACATCCGCAACCGCATTACCGCCTTCCATACCGCCTTGCCAAACATACATGACCGCAGGTACCTGATACTTGTCTACCCATTTCATATCGATGATATTGCCGACATTCAATACGACTGCACAACGCGGGAAGTGATTGGAAACTTGCTCAATCAGCTTCTCTTCCAGTTCCGTAAGCAGATAACTTCCCGGTTCATTTCTGGCATCCTGATCCTCACCCGCCGTACGACCGATGATAACGATGGCAACATCATTTTCACTCGCAGCCTTACTGACGACTTCATCAGAAATCTCCATCTCTACTTGAGACCAAGGTTCCTGACCCCATCCGGCACCCTTTTCAAAGGGATGCTCATTCACCCACTTCTGATAAATATCTGCCAGATGCTCATCGACTTTGACCTGACCGCTATTACGCAGACCGTCCAAGATACTTACTACATAGTCCACATTGACCAAACCGCCTGAGCCGGTACCGCTTTTGTAATAACTGTTCTGAATGCGGCCAAATACCGCAAGTTTCTCATTGAGCTTAATCGGAAGTGTCTGATTTTCGTTTTTCAGTAATACTGCACCCTCAGCCGCTACTTCCCTGGCAAACTTCGCAAAACCTTCCAATCGACCGTGTTGTTTATCCATATGTTGCTCCTTTATAAATTCATTTCAAATAGAATTTTACCATATTTCTGTGAATGAAAACGTTTTCTTTCTTAAATAAAACATGTATAATTTAGACAAAGAGGGAATCTATGAGAAAAATACTATACTTAATCATCCTGTTAACCATCACCGGATGTACAGCCAAACCACCGGTAACCCCACCGCCAAGCAACTGCAAATCCGCGGGATACGAATACGAATTAAATGATCTGACATACCAATTGGTTTGGTCCGATGAATTTGATGTGGACGGGAAGCCCGATCCGCAAAAGTGGTCGTATGACGTCGGTGGCCACGGTTGGGGCAACCGTGAACTTCAATACTACACCGATGGCGATAATGTTGAAATCAAAGACGGAAAGCTGATCATCGAAGCCCGTCAAGAAACCATAGGGCCGAATAATTTTACCTCAACCCGCTTAGTCAGTAAAAACAAAGGGGATTGGCGCTATGGGAAAATCGAAGTCGTTGCGAAGCTTCCGGATGTTTTGGGATCTTGGTCAGCCATCTGGATGTTACCGACGGTCAGCCAGTACGGCGGATGGCCGCGCTCCGGCGAAATCGACATCATGGAATATGTCGTTCAAGATTTGGACATCATTCACGGAACCGTCCATACAGCGAAGTTCAATCATCTGGAAGGCACACAACAAGGCTTTTCAAAACAGTTATCCAATGTCAGCGAAACATTCAATACCTATACGATCGAATGGCTGCCTGATCAGATTCGATACTACATCAATGGCGAATACTTATATCGCTTTATGCCATCGCTTTACCTTAATTGCCCGACAAGTCAGCAATGGCCATTCGACATACCCTTCCACCTGATCCTCAATATCGCCGTTGGCGGAAACTGGGGCGGTGCCCGGGGTGTTGCGGAAGAAGGATGGCCGACAACTATGGAAATCGATTCCGTCCGAGTCTATCAAGCCGATGAGATGGATGAAATCATCAAGAACAAAAAGTAAAGGAATGCTATGAAAATGACGAAACTGATATCTGCCGGACTTACCACGATGCTCGTTGCCTGTGCGCCGGTAATTCCCAGTGACCCACAACCTGATCCCGAGAAGCGTTTTGAAATAACAAGTCCGGTCGAAGTCTATTTGTCGACCGTTGATCAAACCCATCTGTTTACAAAAGTTGAAGATGCTGCGGTTTTTCCAAAAGACCAGGCACCGACATCGGGATTTGATGTCCGCATCAATCCAAACATCAAATTTCAAACCATAATAGGTTCCGGCGCATCGTTTACCGATGCATCTGCTTACCTGATCAACCAAGTGCTCAGCAATGAAGACAGAGATGAACTGATGATCAAACTGTTCGACCGCGAAGAAGGCATTGGTCTGTCCTTCATCCGACAACCCATGGGTGCATCCGACTTTGCCCGAGACTTCTACACGTACAACGACATGCCGAAGGGTCAGACCGATGAAACCCTGCAATATTTTTCAATCGACCATGACCGAACCGATATCATACCCTTACTTAAACAAGCTTTGCGCATCAATCCTGATTTGAAAATCATGGCCAGTCCTTGGAGTGCTCCCGGATGGATGAAAACGTCCGATTCCACCATTGGCGGACAACTGAAACCTCAATATTATGAAGTATATGGCGAGTACTTCGCTAAGTTCATACAGGCATACAAGGAGGCAGGCATCGATATTTACGCCATCACCCCGCAAAATGAACCTTTATATGTTCCTGTACATTATCCCGGATTGGGAATGAATGCCCAACAACAAACGAACTTTATCAAGAATGGTTTGGTTCCGGCTTTTCAGAAGGCCGGCATCGAAACAAAAATATTGGTATACGATCACAACTGGGATCGCAAGGATTATCCGCTTGACATTTTAAAGGTCATTCCCGACTTGATCGATGGTGTCGCCTGGCACGTCTACGGCGGACAAGTGACAGCCATGTCTGAGGTCAAACGTGAATTCCCTGATCACGATGTTTACTTTACGGAAGCCTCTGGGGGCGAGTGGGTCCCACCCTTTGAACAAGCATTTTTAGGCGAAATCAAGACAGGAATTGATGTATTTCGCAATCACTCCAAAACATATGTCCTTTGGAACTTCGCTTTGGATGAAAACAACGGACCTGTAGTACCGGGATTTGGCCGAAGCACTGTTCGAGGCATGGTCACCGTCAATCAGCAAACCCGCAAACTCATCTACAATCTTGACTACTATGCCTTGGCTCACTTCAGCAAATTTACCTTACCAAATGCAATCCGGATCGATTCAACGAAAGCCGAAGGAAACTTTACGAGCGTCGCATTCCTCAACCCGGATCAAACCGTGAATCTGGTGGTATATAATATTTCCAATCAGTCACGCAATGCTTTAATACATCTTAACGATCAGACGATGGTCATACCGATGGCCGGCAAAGCCGTAGCCACAGTTACATTCTCAATCAAAGAGAAATCCGAATAACAACAGAAGCCTGGCTTCTGTTTTTTATTCGTACTTCAACCCGAAACCAAATTCAAACTGGATATTTGAATCATCTCTGTTTGGATTTTCTGTACTTATATTGCCCGTCTCTGATGTTTTTGGACAGCTAAACGGAAGTTTACCGGTAAAATTAACATCACCATACAGCACATCCGTAATCCCATTTGCCTCACTTCCATAAAGCCAAGCCATCACAAATGCGTCCCAATCTTTTAGTTCTTCATCGATCAAACGCGGTCTTCCGGCAGTCAGTATCGTAACGACCGGCTTTTTTGATAACTTCGCAAGTTCAATGGCTTCTTTATTGGCAGAGTTCATCAACGATCCATTAAGCGATAAATCATTGGCATCACCAACACCTTCCGCATACGGATTTTCTGCCAAAGCCAAAACTACTACATCAACCTCATTGATCTTCGTAACATCCGTCGTTATCATTCCGCCATTTACACCAGCAACCGATTCGAATGCCTGTTTTAAAGTGGTTGCCTGAGGAAGTTGATTTCCTGTGCTTTCACCTTGCCAACTGAACGTCCAACCTCCACTAGCCAAACCGGCATTATCTGCACCAGGACCAATCAAAAGGATTTTCGCAGTTTTCTTCAAAGGAAGTACACCATTATTCTTCAATAACACCAACGACTTCGAAACTGCCTCGCGAGCTAGCTCTTGATGTTCTTGTGAGTGAATCACGGATTCATCATAAACTTCAAAACTTCCGTCTAAAAGTCCCAGTTTCTCTTTGACATACATGACCCGCTGATAAGCGTCCTCGATTCTCTGCTTAGAGATATCGCCGTTTTTAACTGCTCTGACCATGGCATCGACCGACTCTTTCCACAAAAACGGTTCCATCAGCATATCCACTCCGGCATTGATGGACAAAACGATTTGCTGGTAGAGAGATCCGGGCAACTGATGAATGGCTTCCCAATCACTGATGACCAACCCTTTAAAACCAAGCTCACCCTTAAGCACATCTGTCAGCCAGTATTTCGAAGCATGCATTTTATCACCATTGATACTGCTAAAAGATACCATCACCGTCAATACATCCGCCTCACGGATGGCAGCAAGGTAGGGATATAAGTGAACCCGGCGAATTTCGGCTTCGTCAAGTTGTGCGTCTCCTTGATCCAAAAGATAACTACCTGAACCCGTGCCAAAAACCGTAGCTCCATCAGCTAAGAAATGCTTGGCTGTTGCCGCGATTCCGACAGACTGTAATCCTTGGATGTACGCGGATCCCAAGGCTGACACGATTTGAGGGTTTTCGGAGTAACTTTCATACGTTCTTCCCCAGCGGATATCCTGCACGACCGCGAGTGTCGGAGCAAAATTCCAATGAACTCCGGTTGCTGAGACTTCTTTACCTGTCGCAATTCCGATTCGACGCATCAAATCTTCATCATTCGCAGCTCCTAAGCCGATATTATGCGGGAAGATCGTTGCGCCTAATAAATTGTTATGCCCGTGAACAGCATCGATACCATAAATGACAGGAACGGATGTACTCTTTTGATAGTTTTCGACCATCAATCGCCATCCAGACGCCGAATCATCCGCAGGACGGGAGCCTCCGCCGCTTAAAATCGATCCCAACGGATATTCTGCCCATTGTTGCGCAGTAAAATTATTCCGCTCAGCCTGAACCAACTGGGCAATTTTTGATCTCAATACTTCATCTTCATTCACCGGAGGTTGTTTGTTGGCACATCCTGACACAAGCAAAGCAGCAATTAACAACAGAAATATACTTTTATATCGAGTAATCATCAGGCAAAACCCTCGTTTCTACTAATTTTCTAAAGTTCCAGTTATAACTTTCCGTTGCGATTTTATAGTTCCAGAATACCCATCCGTAACCCCGTTCAAACGCCAACAATTGATTAGCTCCAAAACTGCGCAAAGCCAAGTGTTTATTGAATTTATCTAAATCAGAGAAATTCTTTGGATGAAGACCCAATGACCACTCACCGACGATGCAACGCACGATTTTCGACACCCGATCGATGACTTCAACTTGATGTTGAAGAGGGAAAGTCAGATTGTAGAGGATTCCGCCTTCATGAAAGCATTCATTAAAGTTTTGATATAAATGTAAGTCCAAAATGACATTATCCAAATTATTTTCTCTGAAAAAATCTTCCCATTCGTTGTTTCTAAAGGCATCATGAAATACGATCGTATGCTTTGGCAGCAGGACTTTTCTCAGTTGGGAATAAGTATCCAAATAAAACTGTTGAATCAGTTTCATATCAATATCCCATCGAGGTTCATTTAACACTTCAATTCCCCATAACGCCGGATGATCTTTATAGCGCAGAGCAACCTGCTTTAGCACATCCATGGTACGCTGAATGTTTTTAGGATCATGATGCCATGTACAAACACCTTCAATACCGCCATTGTCAAATCCGTTTTGACATCCCGGTGCTGTATGTAAATCCAACAAAACCGGAAGATTATGCTTCGCTGCCCAATCCATCGCCCGATCCAACCAGGGCAAACATGAGTAATAAGGTTTATCTTCACCAAACAGCCACCAAGGAAAAGGCAAGCGGATCAGATTAATTTTTCTGCTCGACAACCAGATAAAGTCATCCTCGGTAATAAACGTTTCCCAATGATGTTGTAAAAAAGCTTCCGCAGCAGGTTTTTGTTGACAGAAAACTGTCTCATCACGCCCTTCGACACCAGTAAACAGCGGCTGTGACATCCACCGCTCCAAAACAAACCAACCTCCCAGATTAACTCCTCGAATTTTCTCCACTATATTCCCCTTTATTCGCCGGTGATACCGGTCTTCTCAATACCCTCAACAAACTGCCTTTGCACAAACAAATACATAATCATCATCGGTGCCATCGTAATTAACGTAGCTGCCATCTTGAACGATTCATTGATTCTGAACTGACCTCCGGGAGCACCCGGGACATTCGCCGACATCCGCTCGAAAATCGAGTCAAACAGCGATAACTGCAAAGGCATCAATTTCATGGCGCTTCGCACAAAGGTCGATGTGATGTAACTTTCATTGTAGTTCCAGACAAAGGAGAACAGAAATACGGTCGCAATGGTCGGAACAGACATTTTCAGGATGATATGATAGAATACCTGCCACGAAGTCGCACCATCGATCCGGGCGGCTTCATCCAAACTGACGGGTATCATCTTAAAGAAATTAAAGAATATCAAAATAAGGATGGCCGAATAAACACCTTGTCCTGCCATCGACATCATCAACTGCGGGAATATCGTACCGATCAGCTTGATTCCGGTCGTATTCTGAACAGTGATGAACATCATCCAACGCGGGATGAGTACCAGGGGTACCGGAATAACAAAGGATAGTAACACCATCATAAACCAGAAATTCTTGAACTTAAATTGATACCTGGCAAAAGCAAACCCGGTCATCGCTGAAACAAATGTCTGTGCTAAAGCCAAGGTTCCGGAAGACCAAAGCGAATTGAAAATTGTGCCCGGCATATCCATAACCGTCCAAGCAACACGCAAATTCGAGAAGGACCAATTCTGAGGTACCCAGTCAATTTCCGGATTGATAAGGTCGGCCGTTGACATAAAAGTCATAGAGAGCATACGCAATAACGGATAAAGAAA
>JANJWY010000089.1 GCA_024709285.1 Erysipelotrichaceae bacterium | reverse complement strand
TGGGGAAAAGCCGCACATCTGACCCTAGCGGCCGATGAACATGCACCCCATGCTGCGGAAATCGTCGAAGAGCTGTATTTGGATGCTCAGAAAAAAATGACAGAGGAAGGCATCCGTTTTGTCATGGCGGGGTATGATGAGAAACTGCCGTTTTACCCTTTGTTCTATGCACAGAAGAATTATTCACCGTGGTACGGATATTCGACGATGATTTATACCGGACAGCGACAGGCGGAGAATCATCTGACCAAACGCTTGTACGAAGAAGCGGATTTCTTCGATTATTATGTGGCCTTGGGCGAGTGTTTCACACCGATGCGCCAAGCCATGGATATACCTCCGTATAATGTGTTTGAGGATCGAAGGGAAGAGCGTCTGATCAAACTGAAAGAAGAAATGTTGAAGGAGAGGGAGAACATTTTCATGTTTTTTGACGGGGATATGTGGGTCGGATCTTCGCTGATCCATTCGGAAGACATCGATGATCTGTTTGTGGTCCCATCGATGATGGGCAAGGGGTACGGCAAACGTATCTTACAATACACCATCAATCTTTGTCTTGAACGAAACATGGAACATATTTATTTAGGAGTCGTTCACTGGAATGTCAAAGCAAAAAATCTTTACTTAAAAACCGGATTCAAGGAAATCAAATCCATCAAATACATGCGCCGCTTCATCAGCGGGTAAACAGGAGAGAACATGAACAAAATCGCCATCCTTAAAATTGACATGGAAGTCAGCGGCATTCTGAGCACGTTGCATCCGGTCATCGTCAGCGACGATCAGGAAATGGTCTTATTCGACTGCGGGCATAACGGTGCCATCGATCAACTCAACGCCAAAGCTTTCTCAGCCGGATTTAACCTGAACCGACTCACCAAAGTCATCATCACCCATCACGACCACGATCACATGGGCAGTCTGGCTGATTTGAAACGCCAATATCCCTGGGTGAAAGTATATGCATCCGGCGTTGAAGCGGATTATATCCGTGGAAAAGTAAAGTCCGTCCGTCTTAAACAAGCCGAAGAGCAGATTAAAATCCTTGAGGATGATCAGAAAGAACACGCACAGAAACGCATCGACATGTTGCGCTTGATTGAACCGGTCGAAGTTGACGGTATCCTTGAAGACGGGGATGTGATCGATGTTTGCGGCGAAGTGGAAGTCGTCGCAACCCCGGGACACTTGCCCGGACATATCTCGTTGTATCTGCGCGAATTTAAAGCCATGATTGCAGGAGATGCCCTGGTGGTTGCGGATGGAAAACTCTATCGTGCAAATCCGCGTTTTACCTTGGATAAAGACGAAGCGTACACATCGGCACGCCGCTTCATCAATTATGCAATCGATACCTTGATTTGCTATCACGGCGGTGCGATCACAGAGAACATTAAGGAAAGCCTGGAGAATCTTTAAGGTAAGGACGAAAACTTGCAGAATTAATAAATAGCGACGCACAGAGTTGCTATTTTTCCTTGTCTTAATTGACAATATAGGTTTAAACTAATATAATCGCAGTGAGACAAGAGATGATTTTAACATCATGGTTCTATAAATGAGTTAAAAAACCTCCAAAACATGAATTTATAAGGTTGATAATATTTAAGGAAAAGAGGAAACTGACATGTCTGGTACTGTAAAAAAATGGATTGAACAGAATTTACAAGATGATGTTTTCGCTGAAACTTACCATCAGGAAAAACCGAAAATCGAGTTGGCAAATACGATCATTGATGCACGTAAAAGAAAAAATCTAAGGCAAATCGACTTGACTCAGTTAACTGGGATAAAACAAAGCGAGATAAGCAAAATTGAGAATGCTCAAGTATATCCGAATCTTTTGACGATCATCAAAATTTTCGATGCTTTAGATCTGAAAATACAGGCAGTACCCAAATAATCCAGGAAAGCTATAAGTGGTAGTTTTTTTCAATAGTTGTCTTTGATTTCAAAATCGCCTATAATGCAAGTAAAGCAATTAAACATATCATTGAATCAGGAGGATGACGGATGGCCTTTAGCAAAGTTGAGATACTGAAGCGGCTTCTTAATCAGATCAACCAACGACGCCACATCATTGGTGTTGCGGTCGGTGCCGGCATATCCGCAAAATATGCGGAAAAAGGTGGTGCGGATTTGCTTTTGGCATTAAACTCCGGACGCTTCCGCCAGATGGGTGTCGGATCATTGGCCGGACTTTTGCCGTTTGCCAATTCCAATCAGATGGTCATGGATTTCGGTTCAAAAGAAATCATTCCAGTGGTTAAAAATACACCGGTCATCTTCGGACTGTGTGCAACCGATCCGACCATCGATCTTGAACGTTTCATCGATCAAATCATAGATAACGGATTTTCAGGAATCAATAATTATCCCTCGGTCGGCATCATTGGGGGTGTACTGAGAGAAGCCCTGGAAGAAGAGGGGATGTCCTTCCAACGTGAAGTCGAAGCGATTTCGATCGCTTCAAAAAAAGGGCTGTTTACCATTGCCTTTGTTTTCAATGTTGAACAAGCGCAAATGATGGTTGAAGCCGGAGCAGATATCATTACCTCACATCTGGGATTCACGGTGGGCGGACAGATGGACATTACTTCACCACTCAATCTTAAAGAAGCAGCTGTGCTGACACGAGAGATTTTTGCTCAATGTGACAAAGCGGATCGTCCGATCATCAAAATGATTTACGGCGGACCGATTCATCAGTCCATCGACTTGAAATACATGTATGACAATTCCGGAGCGATGGGATATTTTGGCGGTTCGACTTTTGAACGCATCCCTCTGGAAAAAGCCATCGTCGAAGTGACCCGGGAGTTTAAAATCACCGGACAGTTCGATCAGGATTCCGCATTGTTCAACCTTGCGGATGAGATGGACTATGTCTACTTCATTAAAGATTACATCGCTAAAAACTACATGAACAAAATATCATTCAACGAACTCGCATTGCGCGTGCATCTTTCCCGAACCTATCTCAGCGCTATGTTTAACCGGGAAGTCGGCGTGACATTTCCGGAATATCTGACGCAGGTACGAATCAATAAAGCCATTGAGATCATGCGCAATAAAAATATCAATAAAACAGATATTGCAACCTTGGTCGGATTTTCGGATTATGCCTATTTCAGCAAGATTTTTAAGAAACATACCGGCTATTCACCCAGTGAATATGAAGATATAGACAAAAATACATAAGGAGCAGACGAACTTCTCTTTAAACATGAATGCGCTTACAGTATGCTTATATCAGATGATACGCATACTGTTTTTATTCTATGTGCGCACAATATGGAAACAGATGCTCATTGAAGGAGGGTACGATTTGAAAACTATCGCAATCATTGGAACAATGGATTCCAAGGGAACCGAGTATGGATTCATTAATGACATTTTAAAAGGGCTGGGACTCAATACCTTGCTCATTCACTGCGGTGTCTTTGCACCGACCATAAAAGTAGATGTATCCAACGAAGAAGTATTCAAAGCGGCCGATGCCGATCTGGCGGCCATCGTTGCTAAAAAAGATCGCGCAAGTGCAACCGAAGCAGCTGCCCGCGGCGTTGAAAAACTTGTGCCAAGACTTTATGCCGAAGGCAAGTTTGATGGCATCATCTCTTTGGGTGGCAGTGGCGGAACTTCACTGGCAACCCCAGGCATGCGCGCCTTACCCATCGGTGTACCGAAAGTCATGGTATCGACGATGGCATCCGGCAATGTATCGCAATACGTCGGCACCAGTGACATCGTCATGATCCCATCAATCGTCGATGTGGCCGGACTTAACTCCATTTCTACAAAAATATTTAAAAATGCCTGCTTTGCGATTGCCGGTATGGTCAATTATGAAGCCGACGTTGCTATCGAAAAGAAACCGCTGATTGCTGCGACGATGTTTGGCGTTACGACACCATGCGTCAACTTTGCTAAGGCATATATGGAAAAAGAAGGTTATGAAGTCATCGTCTTCCATGCCACCGGAACCGGCGGTCGTTCAATGGAAGCCTTGATCGAATCGGGCTATTTCGATGGCGTGTTGGATATCACGACAACCGAATGGTGTGATGAACTGGTTGGTGGTGTATTGAATGCCGGACCTACCCGTCTGGAAGCTGCCGGTAAAAAAGGCATCCCGCAAGTCGTCTCGACCGGAGCACTCGATATGGTTAACTTCGGTCCGTACGACACGATTCCGACGCAATTTAAGGGACGAAATTTTTATAAACACAATCCGACCGTTACTCTGATGCGTACTACGGTGGAAGAAAACCGTCAGCTAGGCGAAATCATTGCGACCAAGCTCAATATGACCAACTCACCGACCACATTGATGCTGCCGTTAAAAGGCGTGTCAATGATTGATGTCGAAGGCGCGCCGTTCTATGGCAAAGAAGAAGATGAAGTTTTGTTTGAAACACTGAGAAAAAATGTGGATCAACGTAAGGTCGAGCTCATTGAAATGGACTGTGACATCAACGCAGAAGTGTTTGGTGTTACCGCCGCAAAGAAACTGATCGAACTTTTAAGAAAATAAAGGGGAAAATTTATGGCAATCAAACGCAGCGATATCATCGCGAATCTGAGAAGTGAAGTAGCATCTGGGAAAATCATACTCGGAGCCGGTGCCGGTACGGGCATATCCGCAAAAAGCGGGGAAGCCGGCGGTGTCGACCTCATCATCATCTATAATTCCGGTCGTTACCGTATGGCCGGACGCGGATCGTTGGCAGGACTGTTATCCTATGGCGATGCCAATCAAATCGTTGTTGAAATGGGATCAGAAGTATTGCCAGTCGTTAAGCATACACCGGTATTGGCCGGCGTATGCGGAACCGATCCGTTTCGCATCATGGAAGTATTCTTAAAACAACTGAAAGAACAAGGATTCTCAGGAGTTCAAAACTTTCCGACCGTCGGTCTGATCGACGGTGTCTTCCGTCAGAACCTCGAAGAAACCGGTATG
>JANJWY010000075.1 GCA_024709285.1 Erysipelotrichaceae bacterium | reverse complement strand
TCTTCTCTGATTTCCATTTTTTTCACCAAAATCCTTATCTTTATTTTCGTTGATGGAATCGGTTGTGTCAATCGTTATTGAGAAAGTCGATGGCACATTGCGCCAATCCCTTACCCAATACCGCAATATTCTTGTCATCCCATTGAAATTTGGGATGATGATGAGATATCGGTTCTTTGATATTTTTAGCAATTCCTACATAGACAAATGCTGAAGGTACGTGTTGTGCGATATAAGCGAAGTCCTCTCCGCCCATACTTGGAGCAGCGATTTCAGTTACATTTTCAGCACCCAATACTTTCGCAAAAGCAACTTTCGCAATATCAACGGCCGTATCCGAATTGACCAGCACAGGGTATTTGCGAATGACCTCAACCACAGCTTCTGCTCCATAAGCACTAGCTACGCTTCGTGCAATTTCAGTTAACCGGCGTGCCACCATTTCCCGGTTTTCTTCAGATAATGTCCGAATGGTTCCAGTCATGACTGCTTCATTGCTGATGATGTTAAATGCACTGCCGCTGTGAAAGGTTGCAATCGTTACGACTGCGGACTCAAGCGGATTGACATTACGGCTCACAATGGATTGAATCGCCGTAACTATTTGTGCACCGGCAACGATCGGGTCGATCGTAGACTGAGGATAAGCTCCATGTCCACCTTTACCAATGACAGTGATTTTAAATTCGTCCGGTGCAGCCATCATCGCACCATACTTGTAACCGGCCGTGCCTTCCAATGCACTTCCCCACAAGTGACAGCCAAAGGCCACATCGACACCCTCAAGGATGCCTTCTTCAATCATCGGTAATGCGCCTCCCAGCGTTTCCTCCGCCGGTTGAAACATGAGTTTTACAGTTCCGCATAGTTCTGACTTAATTTCATTTAGCATTGCTCCGGCAAGCAACAGTCCGGATGTATGGCCGTCATGACCGCAGGCATGCATGCGTCCGGCGATTTTTGATACGATCGGATTGCCTGGATCTTCATCCATGGCCAATGCATCCATATCTGCGCGAAGCAACACGGTTTTTCCGGGTTTTTCTCCAACAATGGTCGCAAGAACACCCGTTTTCGCAATACCTTTGACATAAGGGATGCCAACGTTATCCAGAAAGTTCATCACGGTCTGACTGGTCTGAATTTCCTCAAAGCCGATTTCCGGATGTTGATGAATGTGATGACGGATTTCGATAATCTCCGATTCGTATTTTGATACAAGTTCGTTTAAGTTCATAGTGTTTCCTTTTCTAACTCAGATAATAATCGGCCAAATCATTTAATAATGATTTAACGGTAAACCAATCAAAAATATTGTGCATCAGGCAATAAATGATAACTAAATCTTTCTTGTCTGTCCAATCAAAATTGTATCCGCCGATACCCATAAGCAAACTGGCATCCAGATAATCCAATTTCAAAGCGATGATGCATTTGATTGCGGTTTTTCGGCTGACCTGATGATCCGGATTTTGAAGGTTGGAGTATACTTGAGCACTGATTTCCGCGGCGTTGTAGAAGTCCGGTGGATGATCAAATCCGGCTCTTCTTGTCATGATGTCGAGAATTTCAAAAAACTTGTAGGGTTTGGTTGCCCATTCCAAGGCTTGTTCCCTGCGGCGCGGATCTTGAATGGTCGGATTGAGGATGAGTTGTACGGGGAGTTGGTTATGCAATTGTGTGTTGGCAATAAACTGAATTACTTTGTTTTTCGTTTCATCATACGACATATCGATTCCACTCTTTCTACTCAAATTATAACACATTCGCAATGTCTTAAAATTTCAATTGGCAATTGAAGTATGTGTTTTATCAACATCCTATAATTCCAGTGTAAGGACAAAGGAGGTTCACTATGAACGATAAAACCAAACAAAGCCCCTGTGCACATGCACTGCTCGTGCTTGACTGTTCCGGTTCTATGAACAGTTATCGCGCACAAACCATCCAAAGCGTCAACTCTTTCTTGCAGGTTCAAAAAGAAAGTGACGTTGAAACCAAGATTACGAATATTTTCTTCAATGACACGGTAGATAAACACGAGTCGAAACGGGTGAAAGACATGCCTGAACTGTCGATGGAGAGTTATCAATGTCACGGTTCAACCGCACTATTCGATGCGATCGGTCATACGATTACCAGCCATCAACCCAAACCGGATGAGTTGACAATGGTCGTCATCATGACGGATGGCATGGAGAATGCGAGCAGAGAATACTCGCTGACAGTCGTCAGAGGTTTGATTGAAGAGAAAACCAAGCAAGGATGGCTGTTTACCTTTCTTGGCGCAGATTTAAGCAGCAGTCGCGATGCCGATGATCTCGGAATCAAAAAAGAAGATCAGAAGTTTTTTAAGAAGACCGATATGAAAAAAGTTGTTGATGATGTCTCCCGCAGTTTCAATTCCAGCAAACTGGCCCCGCGTTTCCTTACAGCGGATGAGTTGTGTCTGTTGGATGAAGGCCATCGGAAAGTCATTGTTGATACCGGTTCACCCCTATCCTTTTCGGATGAGAGCACCCTCCATTTTCTCAACGACAGGTATGCTCGATCCAGTCACGCATTACTGCCCATGATTCAAAAATATCTTTCCTCGCAAATCTGCGGGTTGATTGGCATGGATATCTTAAGTCAATATGACTTGAGCTTCGGTTATGATTGGGGACTGGGACGATGGATCGTCAAGCCTTGGCAAGCAAATCTGCTTGAAGGCGATCCGTTTAGAGTTGAGTATTTCGGTGGTGTACCGGTTGTAGAGGCCATCGTTGATGGTATACGAGGCAAATTTTTCCTCGATACCGGAGCAACGATATCTTTTATCCGCAAACGTCGGATCGATCTACAGCCCTATCTGGGCGAAGCTGAGGATTTCTTCCCTACCCTGGGAATATTCTCAACGGATTTGTATCGATGCCGATTAGAGTTTGCCAATCATGAATTCTCTGATTCCATGGGCGTAATGCCTGAGGGATTGGAAGTATTAATTCCGGATGGGATCGATGGAATCATCGGATTAAATGTCCTCAAGAATTCCATCATCAACTTCGGATTCAAGTCACAAGTATTTAGTTTACATTAAGAAAGAGAGGTAACCTTTATGAAAGGTTCTATCGTCGGCGATGTCGTGGGCTCGATTTACGAGTTTCACAACAACAAGTCGACATCGTTTCCATTATTTTCAAATCGCTGCCGTTACACGGATGATTCTGTCATGTCCATTGCCACGATGGATGCGCTGATGAACAGGCTCAGTTTCGCAACGGTATACAAACGCTGGTTCAGTAAGTATCCCAAAGCAGGATACGGTCCAAGTTTCAGACGTTGGGCTCAGTCAGGCAGCTATTCGCCCTACAACAGTTATGGCAATGGCTCGGCCATGCGCGTCGCCGCTGTCGCCTGGTGGGCGAAAAGTCTGGAGGAAGCGCTGAAGTTAGCCATGGAGTCGGCTATGGCCACCCATAATCACCCCGAGGGGGTCAAGGGTGCTCAAGCGACGGCAGCTGCCATTTACATGGCGAAAACCGGATCAACCAAAGCACAGATCAAGCAGTACATCGAAAAAAGCTTCGGCTATTACCTCGACGAATCTGTTGATTCCATCCGAGTTTGGTATCGTTACGACGTTTCCTGTCAGGGCACTTGTCCTCAGGCGATCCGCTGTTTTCTGGAGTCTAATGACTTCGAACACGCGATTCGCCTGGCAGTGTCGATTGGCGGAGACACCGATACGATTGCTTGCATTACCGGGTCGATTGCTGAGGCGATGTATGGCATTCCCGTACCCATTGAGCAACAGGCCATGCGCCGTTTACCTGCCGATTTGAAAGAAGTTGTGGATCAGTTTTATCAGCGCATCGGGAGGTAGTCATGGAAGAATCAGATGACCTATATGCCACCCGGTTTATACATTCCATATTTTTGATTGAGGTTCGCAGACGGCTTCAAAAAGCCTTTTATGAAAGAGATGTTGAGATGTTGCTTGTACTGTCTTCAATGATCCTGGAGTTTGAAAGTGAACCCGGAGAAATCGCACAAGGAATTGAGATTTTTGAAAGTTTCTTAAGAAAGCTGGATTGGCATTGGGAAAACGGTGTTCCATTATACATCCAAAATGGAAGTGCCAGACCCAAAGGTTCAAGCGGGAAGATGCTAAATGCCTTGCTGTTTACAGCTGGTTTCAGGATGG
>JANJWY010000069.1 GCA_024709285.1 Erysipelotrichaceae bacterium | reverse complement strand
AATGTTATTGATCAGATACGTTTGCCAATATTCAGGCTGATCCGGTTTGAAATGAAAACCATTCGTCACAAAATTTTGATACTTTTTCAATCTACATCACACCCCCGAAATTATGTTAATAAAACTATATCACAATCTCAATCGTTTTGTTGTTCTTAATAAGAAAAGGTGCGGTATTACGCACCAAAGTTTAATAACATTTTTTCAAAGAATTCAATTCCCTTAAGTAATATCGCTTCATCAAAATTGAAATTACTGCTGTGCAAAGGAGAAATGAAGCCTTTTTGCTCATTTTTAGTACCTAGAAGTATAAAACATCCGGGAACTGCCTGCTGATAAAAACTGAAATCCTCTGAAATCATCAACGGTGCTATCTCTTCAATCTCAGTTTCTTCATAAACGGATTTCACCAGTTGTACCAATTTTCGGTCATTGACGACCGGTGGATAATAATCCCGAATGATCGCATGAATGTTAACACCATAGGCAACTTCGCATCCTAGAACGATCGCGTTTATCCGCTCTTTCATGATCGAATAAACAGTTTCATTGAATGCCCGAATCGTCCCGCTTAGGGATACAGATTGGGCAATAATGTTGCGTGCTTCACCGCCTTTGATTGTACCGACAGTAACTACTGCACTGTCCAGGGGATTGATGTTACGGCTGACAATGGAATGAAATCCTTGAATCAAGGCTGCTTGAGCCAGAATCGCATCCATTCCTAAGTGTGGCTGGGCTCCGTGAGCGCTGACACCACGGATGGTTATATCGAACTCGCCGTTTTGCGCCATCATCGGACCTTCACACACTCCGATGACACCTTCGGGCAGACCGGGGTACAAATGAATACCAAAAATGGCTTTGATGTCAAATTTCTTAAACAAACCGGATTCGACGATGATTTTTGCCCCACCCGGACCTTCTTCGGCGGGCTGGAAGATAAATACGATGGAATACTTCGTCTGGTGATTGGCCAAACGTTTTGCCAGTCCCAGTAACATGGTCATGTGACCGTCATGACCACAGGCATGCATATTTCCTGGATGTTCAGAGGCAAAATCAACGTGAGTAGTCTCACTGACAGGAAGGGCATCCATGTCAGCACGAAAGGCAATGGTCTCATTTAGCAGTCCTTGTTTAAAGGCGATCCACCCGGTTTTAGCGACAGAATCCACCGTATAACCAAAACTCTCCATTGATTTCCGAACATATTCAGAAGTTTTTAATAAGTCAAAACCAAGTTCCGGCATCCTGTGTAATTCCCTACGCGTTGATGTAACCCATTCTAATTGATCGTTCATACTATTTCCTCAAATCCGCTAAAATCTCAGTTTTTGCGTCAGTCTTTTCGTCACGACGTTTAATCACTCTGGCAGGTGATCCTGCAACAACCATATCTGCCTCAACATTTTCCAGTACTACTGACCCAGCCGCAACCACGGCATTTCTACCGATAACAACACCTTCGAGAATGACAGCATTGGCACCAATAAGCACATTATCCTCAATGATGACGGGTTGTTTGCTTGGAGGTTCCAAAACTCCGGCAACCACAGCACCTGCTCCGATATGACAGTTTTTACCTATCGTACCCCGTGCTCCGACGACCGCATTCATATCGATCATCGTCCCATCACCGATGATGGCACCGATATTGATTATAGCGCCCATCATGATGACCGCATTCTTTCCAATCACAACATGCTCGCGAATGACGGCTCCGGGTTCTATACGGGCTTCGATATGTGAAATATCCAATAATGGTATCGCACTGTTGCGACGATCGACTTCCAATACATAATCTCTTAAAGAAGGATTTTTTGTTAAAAAGTCATCCACTTGCGTGATATCGCCGAAAATGATTTTTGACCGCTCACTGCCAAACACTTGAAATCCATCGAGATCAACGGAAGAAAAATCACCATTGACATAAAGTTTGACCGGTGTCTTCTTCACACTGTTTTTAATAAATGCGGCAATCGCGTAGGGATCAGTTAAGAAACTTTCCATATTTCCTCCTTACAATAAGTCGTCCATGGAATAAAGACCCTTGGACTTATCAACAATAAACGCAGCAGCACGCAGTGCTCCTTGAGCAAAAACCTCTTTTGAAAATGCACGATGACTGATTTCGATGCTCTCTGATTCAGAGGCAAACAAGACCGTATGATCGCCGGCAATCGCACCGGCGCGAATGGCATGAACACCGATGGTATTTGGATTCCGCTTTCCTAGATCATGAGTTAAAACGACGGTTCTTGGCAAGGGTAAAGAGTCATTGACAGACTTAACCAATAGCTTTGCGGTTCCGCTGGGAGCATCCGCTTTTTTGTTATGATGAGCTTCAACAAGTTCGATATCAAAACCTTCATTTAAATATTCACCGGCGAGAGCCAGCAATTTTCGCATGATCAGAATCCCATAAGAAAAGTTAGCGCTGCGAAAAATAGGAAGATGTTGGGATGCATCAGCAATCATTTGTTCTTGTTCTGTGGTATACCCGGTCGTTGCCAAGACAAGCGGGATTTGATGAGTTTTTGAATAGCTCAATATTGCATCGATTTGATCAGGATATGAGAAATCGATGAGGACATCCGT
>JANJWY010000065.1 GCA_024709285.1 Erysipelotrichaceae bacterium | reverse complement strand
AGAACAACTTACAGATAAATTTGTTTGCTTTGAGCTTCAGATTCCAAGTGATTTCTCATTGGTCGAGGAGGTTGGTATTGAACTTGTTTGTCTGGATCGGACCTTTTTGACGCATGTTTGGATGGATTCGGTGATGATTACGGGAAGTGCAGAGTTCGATTGGGATATGACAAGGTTACCCATGGAAGACTATGGACTGACATTTTATATGGGAAATCATCGGGAAATTTCCGGATGCACGCATGTCAATGGGAATTGGGTCGTGGATGGTGGGATCACTTGTCAATCAGATGAGCGTGCCATGCTGTTGTTTGGTGATGTGCGATGGAAACAGACGCAATTTGAAGTAAGTCTTCAACGTTGGGAGCAGGGAAGTGCTGTGTGTTTTGGGGTTTTAGGAGCGCGTCGGTATATCGAAATCGTTCGTATAAATCAAACGATGTTTCATATAAATAAAGTTGAAAACGGGAAGATTCATCATCTGTCTGAAGTAATTATTTCACATGTGAAATCGGCTCAAATTTCATTGCACATTGTATGTGTATCACATATAATAATATTCAAAGTAGATGGCTTGACCGTGGGTAAATTATTCATAAACAAGGATGATTATTCCGGTGGTTTGGGGTTTATAAGTGCACATAAGAATAGTATATTCATAACCGGGATTAGAGTCAGCAAAGCTGATTTTAAGATAAATGAGGAGGAAACATGAAGAATTTATTGAAGGTTTTATTGGCCTTGTTCATCGTTTTCGGGTTTGTCGGCTGTGCCGCTCCTGAAGATGAAAAAGAAGGCGTAAAAGTGGCGTTGTTGGTGCCTTTCCGTGGCGACCAATCCTACTTTGATGTTACTGCCAATGGTATGGCTTTGATTGAAGCTGAAATCGAAGATGCCGAAACGACCATTATCGAAATGGGTCGTGACCAATCCAAGTGGGAAAACTATTATCTCGACGCTGCTGAAGGTGATTATGATATCATCATCGGCGGAAACTGGGAAGCTTCGCCGACTTTTGAAAAAGTCATCGCTCAGTTCCCGGACAAAAAGTTCATTAACTTTGACTGGGATGTCGCTCCGTCCAATGCCAATACGTATGGTATGTTCTATAAGGCCAACGAATTGGGTTATTTGACTGGTTTGGTTGCCGGTTTGGTTACCAAGTCTGATCTGAAGTATGCTGATCCGACCAATAACATTATCGGAGCTATCGGCGGTATGGAATTTGCCGGTATCAATGACTTCTTGTATGGATATATCCAAGGTGCACAAGCTGTCAATCCGGATGTTAAGATTTTCATCGCTTATGCCAATAACTTTGGCGATCCTGCCAAGGGTAAAGAAATTGCCTTGAACCAATATGCCGGTGGAGCTGATATCATCTTCCATGCTGCAGGCGGTACGGGTAATGGTTTGTTTGATGCAGCAGTTGAAGCCAATCGTTATGCGTTGGGCGTCGATGCTGACCAAGCATTGCTGTTTAAAAATGATGCAGCAAAATATGAGAAGATTCTGACTTCAGGTACAAAGAATGTTGACTTGGCAATCCTGCAAGCAGTTCAACGTCACTTGGCCGGTACTCTTCCTTATGGTCAGCTTGAAATCTTAGGTATCAAGGAAAACGGTGTCGGTTTGGCGAAGAATGATGTTTATAACGCATTGCCGGCAGCTATCCGTGATGTCGTTGCTTCTTATGAAGCCAAAGTTATCAGCGGCGAAATCGTTGTTAAGAGCGCATTGACTCTGACGGCGGACGAATGGAACGCTATTAAAGCTTCAGTTCAACCGTAAGAAGAAATCATATGATATTACGAATGCTCTACACAAAGGTGTAGAGCATTCGTTGTTAGAAAGGGTCTTTATGAGTGAAATCATACTTGATTTGAAGGATATCACAAAAATCTATTCCAATGGCGTCGTTGCCAATCGCAATGTCAGTGTTGATTTCCGCAAAGGTGAAATCCATTCGATCGTCGGTGAAAACGGGGCGGGTAAGTCGACGCTGATGAAGATCATTTTCGGTATCGAACATGCATCTTCGGGTACGATTACCTATCGGGGCAAGCCGACGCAGTTTCATAATTCGATGGAAGCCATTCTCAATGGGATAGGAATGGTCCATCAGCACTTTATGTTGATTGATGATTTTTCGGTGGCGGAGAACATCGTTTTAGGTATGGAGCCCAAGCAGAAGCGATTCTTTTTAAATAAAAAAGAAGCGGTCAATGTAACGAAAAATCTGGCTAAGAAATATAATTTTGATATGGATGTGACACAGCGGGTATCGCGTCTGACGGTCAGTGCCAAGCAGAAAGTCGAAATATTGAAGACGTTGTATCGCGATGCGGAGGTCATCATTCTCGATGAGCCGACCGCCGTACTGACACCGCAGGAAACGCAGGCGCTTTTTGATAATCTGAAACACTTTAAAAATATGGGACATACGATTCTCTTTATTTCTCATAAGCTCAATGAAGTGAAGGCGATCAGCGATCGCATCACGATCATGCAAAACGGGGAGAGTCGCGGGACGTTTAACAATGAAGATATTACGATCGAGCAAATGACGGAGCTCATTGTCGGGCGTAAAGTTTCTTTGTCATATGATGATTTCAAATTTGAATCGGATCGCGATGGTATTGCTTTTAAAGTGGAAGGATTAAATCTGACGAAAAAGGGCATCCCGATTTTAAAGGATATCCGTTTTGCGATCCGTGAAGGTGAAATCTTGGGTGTGGCCGGGGTTCAGGGCAATGGTCAGTCGGAACTGGTTCAGGGCTTGGTCGGATTGGCGGATATCAACAGTGGGAAGTGGTTTATCAATGATCAGGATATTTCTTCTCTTTCTGTCGATCAGAAGCGGATTCACGGATTGGCTTATATTCCGGAGGATCGTATGAAGGAAGGTGTGGCGCAAGGGGCAACCGTTGCGGAGAATCTGATTTCCAGTTATTATCGGCGTAAGGAGATCAATGGTCCGATATTTATGAATGATAAGGCCATTGGTAAAGTGGCTTCTCAGCTCATTCAAATGTTCAGTGTTCGCACGAAGAATTATAAATCGAAAATCGAAAGTCTTTCGGGAGGCAACATTCAAAAAGTAGTCGTTGCCCGTGAGACGAATACGGATCCGAAGGTCATGATTGCGGAACAGCCGACGCGGGGCATCGATATCGGCAGTGCTGAGTTTATTCATAAGCAATTGATTGACATGCGCAATCGCAATGTGGCGATTCTATTGGTCAGTGCGGATTTGAATGAGGTCATGGAGGTCAGTGATCGGCTGATCGTGATGTATGAAGGTGAAATCGTTGCTCATTTCGACCGTACGAAGGATGTCGGTGAAATGGAGTTGGGGTTATATATGCTTGGGGTCAAACGTCAGGATGAGGAAAGTCTAAAGAGGGCAAGTTTATGTTAGCGAATGAGCGGATCTTTGAAGTCGTAAAAATGGCGGCAGCTGTTTTGCTGGCATTGATACTTACCTTTGTCTTGTTGCTGATTTTCAGTGCACAGCCGTTGGAATCTTTTTCGAAAATGCTGTTTGCTCCTTTGACTAAAGTTCGCTATATGGGGAATGTCATTGAGACGATGATTCCGCTGTCCTTTGCCGGTTTGGCGACGGCGCTGCTGTTTCGCACGAAGCTGTTCAACTTAGGTACCGAAGGGATTTTCTATTTCTGCGGTGTCGTTACGGCGGCCGTTGCTACGCAGACGATGAGCAGTGCGCTCATTCATCCGTTCGTGACCATTTTGATTTCCGGTTTGGTCGGTGGGTTGATTGCGTTGATTCCGGGGTTCTTTAAGGCGAAGTACAATACCAATGAGTTGGTTACTTCGCTGATGATGAATTCGATTTTGTTTGGTTTAGGGTTGTTTATCATTAAGAATTTCATGCAGGCGTTGGATGTGCCTGGTGTTGCGTCTCACTTGTTTCAGGCAACGGCGAAACTGCCGGTCATCATTCCTTCGACGCGCATTCACTTTGGAATCGTCATTTTGATTGTTACGGTCATTGCATTGCAGTTGATGCTGTTTCATACCAAGCTGGGTTATACGATTCGGATGACGGGGTTGAATAAGAATTTTGCCAAGTATTCGGGGATGAATGCCTTTTGGCTTTTCTTGGTCGTTCACTTTATTTCCGGGTTTATCGGTGGTGTCGGTTCTTCGGTGGAACTGTTGGGTATGTACAATCGGTTTCAGTGGTCGGCGTTGCCGGGTCTGGGTTTTACCGGTGCACTGATGGCCATGTTGGGTCGTAATCATCCGGTAGGTGTCGTTGCGGCGGCATTTGCGATCAGTTACTTGCGTACCGGTGCGGATATCATGGCGCGTACGACGGATGTTCCGGTTGAAATCGTGGCGGTGGTTGAAGCGGTGGTTGTCTTGTTTGTGTCGTCTCAGTATTTCTTAAGAAAATATCACGAACGTGCGTTGATTAAGAAGGGGGGCGAACAACATGCTTGATGTATTGAATATCATGTTGACGCCGGAGTTTGGCTTCACGGTCATCCGCGTCGTTGTTCCGATTTTGTTTGCGGCGTTGGCGGCCTATATTGCCAACAGTGCCGGGATTGCGAATATTGCGATTGAAGGTATGATGCTGATGGCGGCGTTTGTCGGTACTGTGACCAGTGCATTTACGCAGAATGCGTGGATCGGTTTTCTGGCAGCGTGTCTGGCGGGGATGATCATGGCCGCAATCCTTTCGTATTTTACGTTGATATTAAAGACGAATAATATTTTGGGAGGGATTGCTCTTAACTTATTTTCGAGTTCATTTACAGTTTTCCTTTTGTTTATCATTACGGGTTCAAAGGGTACCAGCGCTACGCTGAGTGCGCGCTCACTTCCGAAAGTCACCATTCCGATTTTGGCGGATATTCCGATTTTGGGGCGGATTTTTTCGGGTCATAATGTGTTGGCGTATATCATGTTTGCGGCGGTCATTTTGGTGTATCTGATGATGTATCAGACGCCGTTGGGTTTGCGTATGAAAGCAGTGGGCAAGGACCCGCATGCGGCTGAATCTGTTGGTGTGAATGTGAAACAGATCAAGACGATTGCGTTGTTGTTGAGTGGTTTATTGGCGGCGTTGGGCGGTGCCTATATGTCGATGGGATATCTTTCGTTCTTTACTCAAAACATGACGGCGGGTCGCGGGTTTATCGGTTTGGCGGCTGAGGCGATGGGTATGGGTAATGTCTGGTTGGTTACGTTGACGGCCTTTCTGTTTGGGATGTTTGATGCACTTTCCAATGCATTACAATTATTTGCATTGCCTTCGGAAATCATTCAGACCATTCCGTATGTCGCGGTGTTTGTCGGTATCGTGGCTTACTCGATTTATGAGTATCGCCGCATGAAGATCAAAGGGGAATAAGATGAAAATCATATTTGATTGTGATCCGGGGCATGACGATATTTTTGCGTTGTGTGCACTGTTAGCGCATCCCGAACGTTTTGATTTGTTGGGATGTACGACGGTGGCGGGCAATCAGACAGTAGAAAAGGTGACGGACAATCTGCTTCGAGTGCTGTCCTATCTGCATCGTAAGGTTGATGTCAGCATCGG
>JANJWY010000055.1 GCA_024709285.1 Erysipelotrichaceae bacterium | reverse complement strand
AACTATCCGATTTATCTGCTGTTGAAAGCAATGAATACAACAAACTTGGCATTGTTGGTATTTATCATCACGATCGCCGCAACCGTTCAGATCCTTGAGATTTTCATGGAAAAATATCTTCCGAAAATCCATGCCTCCTTCGGTATCTTCCTGCCATTGATCACGGTTAACTGCGTGGTCTTGGCTGTTTCGCTTTTCTTCGTCAATCGTAATTACAATTTTCTTCAAACCGCTACCTTCTCATTTGCCTCTTCATTGGGGTGGATGATGGCTATCATCATCGTTGCCGGCGTCCGTGAAAAAATGGCCGCCATTCAAAGTGATGTGCCGCGCGGGTTGGTTGGTAAGGGAATCGTATTCATCATTCTCGGAATCCTGTCACTTGCGTTTCTAGGATTTACCGGGCTGAGCTTTTAGGAGGTTCGCATGAATATTTACGTACCAATCGTCTTGATTGGAATCTTATTAACAATTACCTTCATATTGATATTGGTAGATAAACTGATGGGTGGCGGCGGTGAGAAAATGATCACCATCAATCAGGATACACAAATACCCGTTGTCGGTGATGACAGTGTATTAGTTTCACTGAGCGCAAACAAAGTCTTTTTACCCTCGGCTTGCGGCGGCAAGGCGACGTGTGGAATGTGCAAATTCCGATTGATCGAAGGCGGTGATGGCGAGATCAAGCCAACCGAAGATCCCTTTCTCAGCCAGGAAGAACGAGACAGTGGCGTACGGCTGTCATGCCAAGTAAAAGTCCGCGGCGACATGAAAATCGAAATTCCGGAGGAGTTACTGAATGCGAAGGAATATGAAACGGTCGTCGATTATATTGAAGATTTGACTTATGATATCAAATTGGTTCGATTTAAATTAAAAGCTGGCGAGCAAATCGATTTCAGACCTGGGCAATATGCTCAAATACGCGTTCCGGGAATCGAGGTCATCCGTGCTTACTCAATGGCCTCCAATCCGAAGGATAAGGAACATCTGGAAATGATCATCCGTATGGTACCCAACGGTCAGGCCACGACGTTTGTCCATAAAGCATTGGAATTGGGCGATAAAATCATTGTTACCGGACCTTTCGGTCACTTCTATCTTCAAGAAGATTCGGATCGCGAGATGATTTGCATTGCGGGGGGGTCGGGAAAAGCGCCGATCCGCTCCATCTTACATTATCTCAGAGATCAAGGCATGCCTCGGAAAGTTAAATATTTCTTTGGGGCCAGAACGACAAAAGACTTGTTCTATACGGAAGAGTTTATGCAACTGTCCAAAGACTACCCGAACTTCCAATATATCCCGGCACTATCGGATCCAAAACCAGAAGAAAACTGGACCGGTGAAGTTGGTTTGATTACGGATGTGGTCGATCGGATGACAGGAGATTTAAAAGAAGCAGAAGCCTATTTATGCGGATCACCCGGAATGATCAATGCTTGTATCAAAGTTTTGAAAAAGCACGAAATTCAGGATGAACACGTATTCTTCGATAAATTCTCATAAAAAAGGAACCACTTGAAAAAGTGGTTTTTTACTGCCGGTATTGCTGTTTTGTCAGACTCATTTTTAAGATAGAACTCAGACTTCCATCAATCAATTTAACATTGTGTTCGATTTCATCTGTCATGAAGCCCGCCTTTTTATACACTTGGATTGCTCTTTCATTAAATCCGTATACTTCCAATTCAATCTGATTCAGATCCAGTTTCTCAAATCCGAATTTCAGCGTCAGATCAAGGGATTCACTACCCAACCCTTTCCCAAAATGCTTCTGATCAAATAGGGCAATGCGAAAGTTTGCTGAGCGATTCTGCCAGTCAATCTCATTTAAGACCGATTCACCGTATAGGACTCCCATTGAATCGAAAATTAAGAAGTCATAGCGTTGTTCATCTTCGGTAATTCTGTCTACATACGAAAAAATCTGCTCTTCAGTAAAAACAGAGGCGGTTTGGGTATAGTACATGGATTCTTGATCGACATTACGAAATCCAGCCTCATAATAAGAATTCTTGTCCTCTTTTCTTACAAGTCGTAATGTCACGTTTTTGCCTTCTAAAAGGTCATCCAGCTTTTTCATCATTAATCCTCACTGAGGTAAGTATAGGAAAATCGCCTGACTTCGTCAACGCAAAAAAAATAACGAAATGTGATTTAAAAAAACCGACTCACGCGTTCTCAGATGGATATGTCCCATGATCATTTGAACTTATATTGGTATTCCGACGATTACGTCATGAAAATCGGCAATTTGATTGACTTATTTGTCACGTTTTGACATGATGTTCTTCTTTTCAAATAGTAAGAATATGATACGATAAAGTAAATAGTAATACTTGTCGTTATTCTGACAAAGAAAGAAGTGAAATCATGAGAAATAAATTCAAAGCGCTTGGCAAAAGAACGCAAATCCTCCTCATTACAGCTACTATCGTAATAACCGCATTTCTGAGTCCGATTTTTGTAAAAACAGTCACAGCCGGTGAGATCGATATTTTTCAAATGGTAAGTACGCTTTTAGGAAAAGTTGAGAATCAGGACGATAAGATCGCCAACTTAGAAAATGAGATTGATAAGTTGAAAGAGCAAATCGAACAGCAGAAACCTGATCCTGTCATTGAGGAAAAAGAAGAACCCAAGACAGATCCGGTGGAAGAAGTAAAGCCGGAAGATCCAAAACCGGCAGATCCGAAACCGGTCGATCCAAAACCCGTAGAGCCAACGGAACCGAAGCTGCAGGTATATTTGAAAGAATCAGCACTTAAACTGATTTGGACCAAGGATACATCAACAAATTTCCAGGGATACAAAATCGTAATCTCAAAAGCTGATTCGACACCTTCATATCCGGACAACGGCTATCTGACCTTTATTACCGACCGCTATACGAACTATTGGTTTTTAGACAATACGAAAGCTTATAGCAATGGTGATTTCGGCAGTTATTTAGCTGCAGATACCTATTACTACTTTGCGATTACTTATGTGTATAAAGATAAGAAAGTGACTACGGATGCCGTGAAGTTCAAAACTCCATCCTCTTTTAATGGAAGTGATGCAGATCCCTTACCGCCTGAAAGTTTGAAACTTGATGTCATTCTCAAAGATACCGGCTTGAAACTGCTTTGGACCAAAGAAGTCAGTGATCAGCTTCAAGGCTATAAAGTCGTCATCTCCCAGGGCAATCCGAACCCATCATATCCAGACGATGGATATTTGAAATGGATCACCGACAGAAACATGAATTACATCTATTTGGATAACAAAACCATGTACAATGGCGGCGATATCGACGGATACCTGAAAGCAGATACGAATTATTATTTCACCATTACCTACATTTATAATGATGGCAGCGTCACAACAAGTGCGGTTATGGCAAAGACACCAGTGAATATGTATACACCGGGAAGTGAACCGACACTGACTGCCGAGCAAATCGATGTCAACGCATATATCGAAGGTGCAGTCATAAAGCTGAATTGGACAAAGGAAACCAATATTGCGTTGCAAGGATACAAAGTCGTCATATCCAAAAATAACAGCACACCTTCATATCCGGGGGATGGTTATCTGGTTTGGATTACGGATTGCACTAAAAACTATTGGATCATAGATAATAAAACAGCCTATAACGGCGGAGACTTCGGTGAATACCTAGAGGCTAATCAAACCTACTATATTACCGTCACGTATGTTTATGGTGATAAGAAGATTACTGGTGAAGTCATTCAAGTCACAACTCCACCCGACCTCTACATTCCTACCAAATAAAAAAGAACCACTTCGCAAGAAGTGGTTTTAGTTTGAATAACTGACTTTACATTGGCCGTGCCTGATTTCACGCAAGGTCCATAGGATTCCGATGATAATCAGTAATAGAGATATCAGTTTGTAAGGAAGCCCGGCTAAGGGCAGCGCAATGACCGAGAAAGCAATGCCGACACTGGCGAAGAAAGCGATGACACAAGGTGTGCAGCCATAAGTCAAAATCCCAAACAGTACCGATACAAAACTGAGATTTGAACCTGTGCTCTCCTTGCCTTTTAGGGTAGCCATGGCTGTGCTTAAGTTCAACAATAATGCACTTAACGAAGCCATGGTCAGATTAAGCAGAATATTCACTACGACAAGATACAGACCATATTGCTGAATCATCGCTGAATAACTCAGGTTAAACCCATCAATCATCGTATAAATAACCATAAAGAAAGCAAAGAAGGCCAATCCTTGCAACATTAGTTTCTTGGTTTTAAGCAGTTTAATGGCTTCAGAAATCATACAAATCCCTCATTTCCATTTGAGTATACCATATCATTATCATTTCTTGGATTGCTTTGCCCAAAAAGAAAACCGCTTGCGCGGTCATCACTCAACCACTGGACCAAATTCCAAGAGTGCGAAATCTTTCTTTTTACTGAACTTATACATGTCTTTGGCTGATAGGTTCAGTTTGTCCTGATGACGGATCAAAACACTTAAAGCTGTCTCTTCATCAAGATAATTGAACTCCTCAAAGTCAACGATTTTAGCACTGATGACACGATCCTTATTGAAACGATGTAAGATAGAAAACAGCTGATCTTTGATAAAAATACTATTGTTATATTGTTTGCTTTCCAATACCAGCATGTGCTTTTTCTTACTGAGAATCTTGTCAAAATCCTCAGAGTCTACCTTGACTGACTGAATATCCGTATATGACTTTTCATACACCTGACGATAAAAATCCAACCATTGCTTCAATACATATTCTTTGGAATAGTATGTACTGATTTTTGCGGAATAATCCATTGCCTGCTTGTAAAAATCAGGATTCTGTCTTAAATCACATATGACTTTTGCAAAAGCCTCATTGTTATCCGCTTTTAAGTACGAATCAAACAAGATATTCTCATACAAATCCAGATTTCTTAACAATAACGGCTTATTTAGATTACATGCCTCCAAAATCGCCATCGGAAATAATTCGTTGTAAGAAGGCATAAATAAGACATCGCTGACATTATATATTTCATTCATGTCTTCACGCGGAATGATTCCCAAAAATTTAACATTCTCTGGATGGTTTTCCATCACTTCTTTAAGTTCATGATAACCATCAGTGATTGCGCCAAAAGAAAATCCACCGCACCACAAAAACTTCACTTGCGGACACTGTTTGGCTACCTCTACAAAATCAATGACTCCTTTGCCCATTGTAACTTGTCCCACACCTATCACAACAAAATCATCTTTTCCGATGTCATACTTTGCTCGCATTGCATCTCTCTTGTCTGAATCGAAGGCAAAGAACTTCTGTTTGGATACATAGTTAGGGATATATTTGATCCTGCTTTCCGGAATTCCCAATTGCATAAGATCCTTGATGAATATCGGATTAACAACGACCAGATAATCCGCACTTTTATAGAAATCCATGACGTAGTGTTTCAATCCGGCAAAGATAAACTTGGGTAAGTCGATGGACCCCTCCAACGTATGAGGCAGAAAGTGAACGGCCATAATATTCGCACCTTTGTGCATTTTGATTTTGTAGAAATTCATCGGCTCAATCGTATGAATATGATTAATGTCAAAATAGCCGGATTCATTGATGGTCAAATCGATGGAATGGTAAGCTTCTTCTTTCAGTAAATTAACTAATTCAAGATAAGCGCTTCCGACACCCTGACCTTCGACAGCATCGGCGATTGAAAGCATATTTACTCTGATTTTCATTTGTCTCTCCTGTGCTTATATTGCGATTTCACTATACCATTTTTTAAGAGTATTGTGTATATACAAAGGTTGAAATAGGAGTGACAATTCAAAGCCGACAGTGTAAAATCAGAGATAAGGAAGAATGGAGAATATCATGAAACTGTTTATAAAACAAAAAGTATTTTCTTGGAAAGACAAATTTACTGTCAAGGATGAAACAGGTGCAGACCGCTACTTTGTTGAAGGGGAAATATTCTCCTTTGGAAAAAAACTCCATGTATATGATGCTCATCAAACAGAACGGATTTTTCTTCAACAGAAAGTCTGGAGTTTCTTGCCGAGATTTTTTGTGTTTGTTGATGAACTTCAAGTAGCCGAAATCGTTAAAGAGTTTACATTTATGAAACCTAAATATTCAGTTTTGGGATTAAACTGGGAAGTCAACGGAAACTTCTGGGCTCATGATTATGAAATATTGAATCAAGGGCATGTCGTCGTAACCATTAAAAAAGAATGGCTTACCTGGGGTGATACTTATGTTTTGGATATTGGGGATGCACGTGATGAAATCAATGCACTTGCTGTAGTTTTAGCTATTGATGCTGTTATGTCTCAACAGAGTCAAGCTGCAAGTACATCATCCAACTGATCATGGATTACATTTACACGATTTTCCCACTTTTTAACTATTATCTGCTGACCGTGATTTTTGTCATGGTCAGTTATTCTTTGTATAAAAATAAAAGCAGCGATTCAAAAGTCCGCTACTTGTATATCTTGTGTATCATCAATTTTCTTGCTTACCTCTGGAATCTGTACTACTTTTTCATTTACGGATCCCACATACTGACCTTGCTTCCGTTGCAACTGTGCAATATTGCGGTATTTCTGATACCGGCTTCCTTGATATTGAAGAAGACGATTCTGATGGATTTTGCATTTTACCTTTGTCTGCCCGGAGCGCTTGCGGCGATACTGATACCAAGCAATGATTATGCCATCGTCTACTCCGGAATGACTATTTCATACTATATTTTTCATGGTCTGATTTTTCTTATTCCGTTAATGATGGCCCACTGGAAACTCTACGATCCGCAACCCTCCGTGAAAAAAGCGATCAGATTGACGGTCATGGTGTTGCTGCTCGGTGGAACACTGCATCTTTTCAATGTGTTTATGTACCAGACCTTTCGCATTCCGGCGAATTATTTCTTCACGATCAAAGACTGGTCAGCACCGACCAATCCGGCGTTTGCGCTGTTCGCAAAGTGGATCCCCTACGATTTTTTCTACTTACTGCCAGCATTGCCGATACTGTACTTATATATGCTGATTCTTTTCGGGATAAGCAGAACCAAGAAAACATAGATATTCTACATTAATAAATATTTTCTTATCTCTGTGACCATGGCTTCATTTACAGCAAAATGTGCCACTGTAAAATCCAACAGGTGCGTAGCAGAAGCTAGCAGATTTTCTATCCCCTGAACAAATAGCGGAAGTTTTTTTGCTATGGCTGGGAATCGGAATTCAATGCGTCGTTCGATATTGTATTTATCGGCATGCACATGCTCCTCGACATAGACTGAGGGCAACACTCTGAGCAATCGATTTAAAGCATGAACCTCAATCAGCCGTTGTGCGGCCAGTTTTTCACCGCGGTGATACCGCTGAAGACCAACAAGTAAATTGGTAATTAGTTCATTGATCGCATAATCGATATCATCACTGTACACAGGTTCAAATGGTTTGGATTGAACATTGGAAACTTCACATTGCGGTTTCTTGAAAATCCATCGACCTTCACTGTATGAAATGTTGTACATTTCCTCTTCTTCAAACACCGCAAACTCACCGTATATTCCATCCGCAAATAAAATCTTATATCCATCCACCGTATTTCTGAACGCATATGCCAAGGGACAGACATCACTCAACCAAAACAAGGAATCAAGATATTTCGACTTGCTTCCTTTTTTAACAATCAGGAAAAAATCAAGATCAGAATACTGATCCAACCGATCAAGTTCGACACCCACCGATCCCAAACCCAATAATCCCAGTGTATCCTCAAGATCTGCAAGATATAAACCCATGTCAGACAAACGGCGTAACAATCGATCGTTCATACGTGCACCTCGAATAAATATGTTTCACAATCAAATTTTGACACTATTATTCAATCTTGGCAACATTAACTTGAATTTCTTTAACTTAATCCTTGCAAGCAACCACTCTATAATGAAATTGTAGAAAGCATGTTTGCTTCAGGAGGATTTTGAATGAAACAATCGGTACACTTTGGAGCAGGCAATATCGGACGGGGTTTTATCGGACTGTTGCTGACCCAATCGGATTATCATGTTACCTTTCTTGATGTCAATGATACTGTCATTGCTGCATTGAAACAGCGGAATGAGTATACAGTCCAACTCGTTGGGGAAACGGTTGAATCAATCAATGTCAAACATGTTACAGGTGTAAACAGCCAAACTGAACCAGAAAAGACACAAGAGTCACTGAATCAGGCTGAATTGATTACTACGGCCGTAGGTCCTTCCATATTGCCCATCATCTCAAAAACCTTGGCAAAAACCGTTGAGTATAGAGCTGCCAATCAAATACCAGCCTTCTTAAATATTATTGCTTGCGAGAATACCATCGGAGGTTCATTTCAACTTGAATCAGCTTTACGCCCTTTATTATCAGAAGAAGCGAAAATTTATTTAGATCAATGGGTCGGCTTTCCCAATGCTGCCGTCGATCGTATCGTTCCCAATCAAATCAATGACGATCCATTGCTCGTCAAAGTTGAACCGTTCTTCGAATGGGTCATCGATACCAATGGCATCAAAGGTTCATTGGTAATAGAAGGTGTGCACTTCACCGATCGCTTGGAAGCCTTCATTGAACGGAAATTGTTCACAGTCAATACCGGTCATGCGACAGTTGCCTACGCAGCCTATCGAAAAGGATACCAGACCATTCCCGAATCACTGAATGATCCTAAAGTAGAAGAGTTGCTTGCCGGAGTTCTGAGTGAAACGGGTGCATATCTGGTCCGTCAATATGGATTTGATGAAAAAGCTCAGAAGAAGTATATCCAAAAAACGATTCAACGCTTTAAAAATCCGTATGTCGTCGATGAAGTCGTTCGGGTCGGACGAAGTGTCTTGCGCAAGCTTTCCAATAATGACCGATTCATCAAACCCCTACGCGAATGTGATCGCACCGGGCTTCCGGTCGACTATCTGGTAAGATCGATTGCCAATGCTCTGCATTATGATTCAGCTGAAGATGCAGAAGCAGTGAAGTTACAGACACTGATATCGAGCAAAGGTTTAAAAGAAGCGATAATTGAAGTTACCGGGTTGCCCGCAAACAGCGATCTGATCTCACGTATCATCAAACAATACTAAGTCCGAAAGGACTTTTCTTTTGGTGTATAATATCACCCTTTAACAAATCTTTCTGTATAATAAGAATGAACATTGAGGAGGTATTATGAGAAAATATCTAAAAGAAAAGCAATTCATTGAAATATGGGGAGATGTTGTTGAAAGCCGTCATTTACTGATTTCAATGATCATAACAACCATAACAACATTTTCCTTGTTTTCATTTGCGCCAAAGGGTGATCGGCCATTGGGATTACTGCTTGGATTGACAGGTGCAGTCATCGGATTTCTTATTTCAGTATTTCTGATAAAACCCAAGCGTCATCTGATCGTCGAGGACAAATAATGGATACGATTGTAATCATGCAAATGCTGGCAGCCATTTTGATTGCTGCAGCCATTTATATATTTATCGGTTTTATACCGGGAACCGATGAAACTTCGGTATTATTGCCAGTCACATTAGTTATTGTTTTGGCTCAAGTGAATCCTTTGGTCGTGTTGGCTTTCTTCATTTCGGCTATCGTTACTTTAAACTTTACCAACGCTATGCCAACCGCTCTGGCCGGACTTCCCGGAGGCGTGCTTTCGAGTCCAATGATTGAAAATGCGATTCACTTAAAAAATGAAGGCATGGCGGCGATGACGATCAAAAAGATGGCGGCCGGCGGGTTGATCAGCGTTGCTATTTCTGTTCCGCTGTCTTTACTTCTGGCAAATCTTTTAGCACCTTATGCTACTTTAATAACTCCGTATGCCCGCTATTTATTTATCGGCGGTGCCATCTTTTTATCCCTTACATCCAAAGCAAAAACATTATCATTGCTCAGTATCCTGCCGTTAGCCATCCTGTTTCAAAGCCTGCGTCATCTCTATTGGGGTATCG
>JANJWY010000037.1 GCA_024709285.1 Erysipelotrichaceae bacterium | reverse complement strand
AGTGAATTATGCAGGCAGATTGTTAACTATCAACCGAAGATGTTGATCATGATGGACATCAATGAGAATTCACTGTATGAGTTGGATAATGAGCTTAGTTATTTGGTCAGTGAAGGACAATTGCCTTCCGATGTCGCAATTTTACCTATCATCAAGTCGATTCGTGACAGCAAGGCAGTAAATGAACTGCTTGAGCAGTATAAAGTCGATATAGTGTTTCATGCAGCTGCACATAAACATGTTCCACTGATGGAAATTGTACCGGATGAAGCGATAAAGAATAATATTTTCGGATCGTATAATCTGATCGAGGCTGCAAAAAGGCATAATGTAAAGCTATTTGTATCAATTTCTACAGATAAAGCAGTAAATCCGACGAATGTAATGGGTGCTACAAAGCGATTTGTGGAAAAGATGATACAATCAATCGGTATGGAAAGCAAAACAAAATTCGTTGCGGTCCGCTTTGGTAATGTGCTTGGTTCAAGTGGTTCGGTCATTCCTGTCTTCCGAAAGCAGATAGAAGCCGGGGGTCCGGTCATGGTTACCCATAAAGATATCATTCGCTATTTTATGACTATTCCTGAAGCAGTTTCACTGGTATTACAAGCCGCGACTTTTGGCAATGGTGGTGAAATATTTGTTCTTGACATGGGAGAACCCGTCAAAATCCTGGATCTTGCCGAGAAGATGATCCATCTATCAGGGTTTAGACCATATGATGATATTGATATAAAATTTACCGGGCTTCGGCCGGGTGAAAAACTGTATGAAGAGATCATGATGAGTGAAGAAGGCTTGCGAAAAACATCCAATGATCTGATTTATATAGCCAAGCCTTTGGAGATTACTCCGAAAGAAGTATTGAATGATTTAGCCTATTTAAAATCAATCATTGAAGCTGATTATGACAAAGAGGATTTGATTAATGCATTAAGCAAAGTTGTTGATACTTATCACTTTACGAAGGGAGAATTGAATGGTTAATTATCAAATAGGAGAGGAAATTGATATTGCTCAGTTCCTGAAGCACTATTATAAAAAAAGAGGACTTGTATTTCGAGTTTTGATTCTTTCTATCGTACTTTCAATAATATACTCCGTTGCTATGAACTATCTAAGTCCTCCGATTTATAAATATACTTCTCAATCAGTTATTGACATGACAGTTAGTGAAGAAGCAGAATACCAAAAAGCGATGTTTATCTCGTATCTTGGAAGTCAGAAAATATTCGATGAATCCGCGAAATCAATTGGTTTATCAGCTAGCTATGCTTATTGGCGTGAGTTTATTGTTATTGAAAACATTAGAGACACAAATCAAGTTGTTTTGAAAATTTCAGGTACAAAGACAGATAAGCTTAATGAACTGAATAGAAGAATTGTCAGCAATACTATATTTCAATCGAGTGAAATATTAACCGGAATTGCTGTTCAGACGTTAGAAGAAGCAGAGATTTTGGATGAAGTTCAGATAACAAGAAAAAAAGTCAGTTTCACTAGTAATCTGTTTATGTTTATCACATTTGGGTTTTTAGGGATTTTTATAGGCTTAACCGCACAAATGATTTATGACCGTAGAATCAAACATTCTAATGAAATAGAGAGATTTACTGGTTTAACCGTTCTGGGAACTATACCTGATTTTGAGAAATTATCGATTTCAGAGAAAGTAAATCTGAAAAATTTCATAAGGGGGTTAATATGGATAAAGAGAAAATGATGCTGAATCTTGGGGAGAATGTAAATCCTTGGGTAAAAGAGTCTATACGAAAGTTAAGAAACAACTTGTTATTATCCAATTCAGAGCATGAAGTGATTTGTTTTTCAAGTCTTTTTCCAAATGAGGGTGTTACAACAATTACAAGAATGCTTGCCCAATATCTCAGCGACATTCAAAAAAACGTTATTATTGTTTCTGTTGATTTGAAAAACAGAAGTGAAGAAATTACTGGTACACCTTATACTTTGAAAGAGTACTTAAAAGGAAACTGTGCTATTGAAAACATAGTGTATAAAGTGGATGAGAATTTTGATATTATCTTTGGATCGGACACGAATGAAGACCATTCGGATTTGTTGTATTTAAAGACATTTGAAAATCTGATAATGCAGCTCAAGAATAAATATGATTTAGTTATGATCGATGCACCGAGTTTCTCAATTGCATCAGAAACGCCTATACTTGCTCAATTGGCAGATTCGTTGATATTGGTTGTTAGAGAAAACAATGTTAAAATTGATGAGTTTATCAATTTGCATAAGAAATTACTTAAGCAAAATGTTGCAATCAGAGGAGTTGTAATAAATCGCGTGACCGAAACAGAAAATTTAGAGATAAAAGTAATCTGATGACTATGCATACATATGAAGAGTAATATTTACATGCTTTTTTTAAATTATTGAATTGTTGCTACTTACGTAGTAATCTAAACATGGAAACAGATTGTGCAAATTAAGTAGATTTGATTATTTCGGGAAGGAAACTTTGTTATGGCAGAAACAAAAATTAAGAATGAAAAAATATGGCTTGCGTCACCTCATATGAGTGAAGAAGGATACGAACTGCAATTTGTTAACGAAGCCTTTGATATGAACTTTATTGCACCACTAGGCCCTAATGTGACTGGATTTGAAAAAGAAGTGGCAGAACTGGTGGGTTCTGAGAATGCGGCGGCATTAATATCTGGAACAGCAGCTATTCATATGGCTTTAAAGGCAGCAGGTGTTGGTGAAGGTGATTTTGTATTTTGTCCTACACTGACTTTTTCTGCAACAGCAAATCCAATAATATACTTAAACGCAATACCTATTTTCATTGATAGTGATATGGAAACGTGGAACATTGATCCCAAGGCTTTAGAAATTGCTTTTGACAGATATGGTTCAAAAGTAAAAGCCGTGTTGGTTGTTCATTTGTACGGGCTTTCTGCTGATATGGATAAGATATTATCAATATGCAAAAAATACGGAGTTCCGGTAATCGAAGATGCAGCCGAATCACTGGGTGCTTACTATAAAGGCAAGCACACAGGTACCTTTGGTGATTTTGGTGTATTTAGTTTTAATGGCAATAAAATTATAACGACTTCTGGTGGGGGTATGCTTGTTTCTGATAACCAAGAAAGAATTAGTAAAGTCAGATTCTGGTCCACTCAGTCTAGAGATAAAGCAAGGCATTACCAGCATAGTGAATTAGGATATAACTATCGAATGAGCAATGTTGTTGCAGGTATCGGCAGAGGACAACTAAAAGTGTTGAGTAGAAGAGTAGAAAAGAAAAAATACATTTTTGAATACTACAAAAGAGCGTTGGGTGATTTAGAAGGGGTAGGTTTTATGCCTATCAATGAGTGGAATAAACCAAATTATTGGCTTAGTGTGATGACTTTAACAGGCAAAATAAGACCATTGCAAGTTATTGAAGCACTTGAAAATGAGAATATTGAGTCAAGACCGGTATGGAAACCAATGCATATGCAACCATTTTTCGCAAAATATGATTATATTGGCGGAAAGACAAGTGAAATACTTTTTGAGAATGGGGTATGCTTACCTTCAGACACAAAAATGACTGATTCCGATTTAGAGAGAATAACAAAAGTAATAAGATCTTTATGGAAGTAGCGTCGAATATATGACAATGCAAAGAGCTAAAAAGAGTAAAGGTATTTACAGGAGATATTTTAAAAGACTGATGGATATTGTATTATCTTCCATAGCTGTCATCATTTTGATTCCGCTTTTGATTTTAGTAGCCATTTTGGTAAGGATAAAACTGGGTAGCCCGATACTGTTTCGGCAAAAAAGACCAGGACTTAATGGTAGAGTATTCACTATCTACAAGTTTAGGACTATGACGAGTGAAAAGGATAAGAATGGGGAATTGTTACCTGATTCTCGGCGTTTGACAAGTTTCGGGAAAATGCTAAGATCAACATCCATTGATGAGCTTCCAGAACTTTTCAATATAATTAGTGGGGACATGAGTATTATTGGACCAAGACCACTTTTGATCGAATATTTGGATTTGTATAACGATCATCAAAAAAGACGTCATGAAGTAAGACCGGGACTATCTGGACATGCCCAGGTTAATGGCCGTAATGCAATTAGTTGGGAAGAAAAGTTCAATCTGGATGTCGAATATGTGGACAATATAACTTTTATCGGAGATATTAGGATTATTTTAAAGACAATTTTGAAGGTATTCCTAAAGGAAGATATATCGTCAAAAACGTCAATCACAATGGAACCATTTGAGGGAAGCAAAGTAAAAGACTGATTTGCTAAGATATTCAGAGAGGAAGTGCGTTCAATGAGCAGCAAATTGATAATCATTGGTGCTGGCGGGCATGGTAAAGTAGTTGCTGACATCGCATTAAAAATGAATCGTTGGGAAAGTGTTTCCTTCTTGGATGATAATGAGATGGCAAAACCATTTTCGGGAGTAGAGGTTGTCGGCGAGATAAAGGATTCAGCTAAATATAAACACGAAGCGGATTTTTTTGTGGCAATTGGAAACAATTCAAGAAGAGCACAGATCTTGGAAGATTTATTCCGACAAGAATACTCTGTAGCCAAATTAATTCATCCTAGTTGTATTTTGGGACTTGATGTGACAATCGAGGTTGGAACTGTTATTATGGCGGGAGTAGTTGTTAATAGTTCGACTCGAGTCGGAAAAGGCTGCATATTAAATACTCATTGCAATGTAGATCACGATAACATTATTGAAGATTATGTCCACATTTCTCCAGGTGTCAACTTGGCTGGCACAGTTTTTGTAGGGAGATCCAGTTGGATAGGTGTCGGGAGCAGCATAAGTAATGGTGTCAAGATTAACTGTGATTGCATAATAGGGGCTGGAGCCGTAGTGATTAATGATTTGATTGAATCAGGAACCTATGTGGGTGTTCCGGCAAAAAAGATTGGTTAGTTTGTTAGGAGATATGACAATGCAACTATTTTTCAACATATTATTCATCGCAAGTGCTTTCATTATTTTTTGGGCTATGATCGGTTATCCGATGTCTATCAAGCTCTTAGAGAAATTTTTGAATGTTCATAAACTTGAAAAAGACTTTAACTTACAACCATCAGTTACAGTCATGATCGTGGCTCACAACGAGGAAAAAGTAATTCTGGATAAGTTGAAAAATGTGGTTCTGCTGGATTATCCAAAAGAGAAAATTGAGTTTCTTGTGGCTTCGGATAATAGCACAGACCTCACAAATGAAATCGTCAGAAGTTTTATAAATGAACATCCAGAAGAGAATATTCGTTTATATGAGGTTAAAGTTAGAAAAGGCAAAACGAATGCTCAAAATGAAGCTCAAAAAACAGTTTCTACCGAGTACTTGGTAATGACTGATGCAAATTCAATGCTGGATAGCCAGTCAATCAAGGAGTTAATGTCGGCCTTTGTCTCCAATGATATCGTTTACGTTGCTGGCAGACTTAAAATAGTTAATGAAAATTCGAGCAGTGTAAGTAATGCAGAAGCAAATTACTGGGACAAAGATTTGCGAATCAGAGATATCGAAAGTAGAATTCAGACGATAACAGCTGGAAATGGCGCGTTATATGCTTGCAGAAATGCAGATTACTATGATTTTGATCCGATTAATAGCCATGATAGTTCTATGCCATTATATTTTGGCCTACAGGGTAAACGAGCCATCGCCAATCATGATGCTGTCGCATATGAAAAGGCAGGGGTAGTTATTGAGGATGAGTTCAAACGTAAGGTAAGAATGAACAGAGATATACTCAAGCACATTTTGCCTGATATCAAAATATTGAATGTTTTTCGTTATAAATGGTTTTCTTACTTTTACTTCGGTCACAGAACCTGCAGATATTTACTTTGGATTTCTCACTTGATTGTATTTGTTTCAAATCTGATGCTTTTTAATGAAGCGTGGTATTATTCATTGATAGCTGCAGCTCAGGTTCTTTTCTATCTATTGGCAGTACTACAGAGTACTCTAAAGATAAACAACCGATATTTAAATCTGATTCATTACTATACGATGACCGTATTTGCCCAATGGGTGGGTGTATATAGAATTTTGACAGGGAAAGCAAAGCCATTTTGGGAAAAGGCAGAGAGTACAAGATAAAGGAGTATGGATCGCATGAAAATTACAGTTGTAGGCTTAGGATATGTGGGGTTGTCTAATGCAGTATTATTGTCGCAACGTAATCGTGTGATGGCCTTTGATATCGTTAAGGAAAAGGTTGATTTGATTAACAGAAGAATATCTCCGATTGTGGATGTGGATATTGAAGAATTTTTGTCCACGAAGGAGCTTAATTTGCAGGCGACAACAAATGATGAAGAAGCTTATAAAGACGCAGATTTCATAATAGTGGCAACACCCACCAATTATGATTCGGAAATGAACTACTTTGATACAAGCTCTGTTGAGACTGTCATAAGCAGAGTATTACAAGTGAATCCGAGTGCAGTTATGATTATTAAGTCAACGGTGCCTGTCGGATTTACTGAGAAGGTTAAGAAATCGTATAAGACGGACAACATTATTTTTTCTCCCGAGTTTTTGCGGGAAGGGAAAGCTCTATATGACAATCTGTATCCTTCAAGAATTGTCGTTGGTGAGAAATCAGATAGAGCAGCAGTTTTTGCTAGACTTCTTCAAGAGAGCGCATTAAAAAAGGATATTCCCATCCTTTATACCGGCGCTACTGAGGCAGAAGCAATCAAATTGTTCGCAAACACCTTTCTGGCGATGAGAATTGCTTTTTTTAACGAACTTGACTCTTATTCAGAAGTCAGAGGATTAGACTCTCAGCAAATCATTGAGGGAATCGGACTCGATCCTAGAATTGGCAATCATTATAACAATCCATCTTTTGGTTATGGAGGTTACTGTCTTCCTAAGGATACAAAGCAACTTTTGGCAAATTACCAGGATGTTCCTCAAAATATCATGTCAGCAATCGTTGATGCAAATCGTACCAGAAAAGATCATATCGCTGAAATGATAATCAAAAGAAATCCTAAGATTGTCGGGATATACAGATTGACTATGAAAATGGATTCAGATAATTTTCGTCAATCTGCAATACAAGGGGTCATGAAACGCATTAAGGCTAAGGGAATAGAAGTAGTGATTTTCGAGCCTGCTTTGAAAGAGGATGAGTTCTATCACTCAAGAGTCATTCGAGATTTTGATGAGTTTAAGAGGATATCAGATGTCATTGTTGCAAATCGATTATCAGAGGAAATTAAGGACGTTATGAATAAAGTCTATACCAGAGATTTGTTCAGCAGGGATTAATATGAGAATTTCAACGCAAAATGAGAGAATGAAGTCTGATGAGTTGAACTTGCAAGTGATTGTAGCAACGATGAATCAGCAAGATCATAGCTTGTTAGACACGATGAATATTGAATCCGATGCAATCATATGCAATCAGTGTGACCGAAATGAAATTGAAGAATTCACTTTTAAACAACATGAAATAAAATACCTCTCATTTAATGAAAGAGGAGTTGGTTTAAATCGAAATAATGGACTGATGAGAGCTCATGCTGATATATGCTTTCTTGCAGATGATGATATCGTTTTCAATAACGACTATAAGGCAACTGTAATAGAGAGCTTTGTGAGGAATCCTGAGGCGGATTTGATTATTTTCAATCTTGAAGAATCCAAACCTACAAGATTTATTATAAAGCGAAAGATGAAGATTGGGTACTTAAACTATATGCGTTTTGGCGCTGTCCGAATAGCATTTAAAAGAAAAAGCGTAACAAGAAACGGAATCAGTTTCAATCTTCATTTTGGTGGTGGTGCAGAATATAGTGGTGGTGAAGATACGTTATTTTTAACCAGTTGTTTGAATAAAGGGTTGAAAATAATAGCATTACCAACGACAATAGGTAGTATGAAAGAATCCAGAGCATCTACATGGTTTACCGGATATAATGAGAAATATTTGAAGGATCGAGGTGCATTGTTTGCCGCTGTTTCTAAAAGATGGTCATGGATTCTCGCTTTACAATTTGTTTTGCGAAGAAACCGATTGTTTCGGGATAAAATTAATGTATTTCGTGCTATGAAATTACTAAAAGAAGGGATAAGAAGTTTCGAAAGTAAAAATTAATACTGAGTTTTTAAGGCGAGGAGCATCCCATGATAAGAAATAGGGACTTTGAAAGTAATTTACTATTGTCAATGATCACTCTGTCTCTGATTTTGGCTGATTGGAGGATTAATCAATATATCACATTTAGTGATGCTTTGATATTGTCTTCGGTACTTGTATTATTGGTGTTACACTTTCACAAAATATCGCGATTACAAACTCAGATTTATGTAATTATTACTGCATTTGTTTCAATTAACTTCGTGATTCAATATTTTTTCAACGAGAATTTTCATATTATGAGCGGTTTTATAGGAACAATGAAAGTATATCTGTATTTATTTGTTTCAATCCTTTTTTACAATTATATTGCTTCTGAGCATCTTGAGAAGAGGTTTTTGAATTTTCTGAATGTTGGTGCGATTATTGTTTGTGTTCTGGGTTTATACATTAATTTGTCCATTATTTCCAACGGTATATTGCCTTATAAATTTCTGTGGTTATTTACCCGCAGTGATTTGTCCAGTTATACATATGGTGCTTATTCAAGTATAATCAGAATGAGAAGTATCTTCTCCGAACCTGCTCATCTCGGGTTTTTCCTATTAGCAGTTTTGGGATTCTCGTATTTTAACAAATTTGAGTTTAAAATATCAAAAAAGGTGGAATTATTGATTCTCGGCTCACTGGTTTTATCTCTATCATTCAGTGCTTTGGCAGTTTTGGCAGTAATGAAATTTCTGCACATGATGAAAGAAAAATCTTTTTTAAGATTTTTGAGAAGTTATAAAAGTGTACTATTATTGTTAGTATTCGTCATCATACTTATATTCAATTGGGATACCTTCATAACAACGATCCTCTCTAGAATTCAAAGAATATTTATTGGATCGGATACTTCAGCAAATGCGAGATTGCTGGACAGTTGGTCATATGTGCATTTGGAAAATCTGGTTTTGGGAAATGGTATTAGCAATACACCTACGATTTATAGTAATTTTGCATATGTCATTTCTGATTTAGGTGTAGTAGGATTGCTTATTTTTTTGATGTATAACTTAAAGTTATTTAGTCAAAACAAGTATCTCTTTGTATTGTTTGTATTATTGAATTTTATGAGAGGTGGCTATCTCGGCCCTGGATATTGGATTTTGTTGATGTCTTTCTCATTATTTTCTTTTGGTAGTCATCGCGATTCTGCAAAGAATCCTGAGCATGGTTGATTATTGAAATGTAAAACCATTGAAACCTGATTTCGTTTATAGTTATGATTGGGTTTCATATTTTTCCAATCTGTATTATAATCATGATTTGGATGCAGTCGCTCTACGTAATGAATGCATTCATGCAAATAGGAGAAACGTCATGAAATTGATAAGTGTTATTGTTCCGGTTAAGGGAAGTTATGTTTTCTTGAAAAGTATAATTGATCAAACACTGAGAGTTGATTCGGATGAAATTGAATTAGTTATTCAAGATAACACACCTGAAAATACGGAAATTCTTGATTATCTTAAAGTAGTATCATCGCCAAATATCTGTTATTTCCATCAGTCACAACCCTTAACGATGACGCAAAACTTTGAAGAAGGCATCAAAAATTCAAAAGGTAAATATCTCTGTATCCTTGGAGCTGACGATAATTTCTCAATTCACCTCCTTGACGTCGTTTCTTATCTTGCTACAAAGAATATTCAATCGGCTGTAGTTAATAAAGCTATCTATTATTGGCCTGGCATGAAATTTAAAGCACATCAAAACAGACCTAACTTCACGATCAGAAAGTATAAGTCAAACATTCGCAGGGTAAAAATACAGAATGAACTTGAAAAATTACTAAGCAATGGTATGGTATCGATTGGTGATCTCCCATCACCATATCAAGGGATTATCAAAAGAGAATTGTTAGAAGACGTGAAATTGATTTCTGGCAGATATATTCCAGGAGCTTGTCCGGATATGGCGATGGCTATTGCGCTAACGTCAGTTGTTGAAGATCATGTATATCTTGACATTCCCGTGATTATCAGTGGTCAGAGTTATAATAGTGCTGGCGGAAAAGGTGCCAGAGGAGAGCACAAGGGTGATCTCAAGAACAAGACTTTTCTTCCGGTGGACATCGAGAAGAACTGGCCTTCGTTTTTACCAAAGATTTGGACAGGTCCAACGATTTATATTGATTCATTAGTAAGCGCGTCAAAGAGTATGGGAAATGAAAAAATAACTGATAAACTCAATATAGAAGCAAATTATGCAAGTATTATTTCATTTTTTCCAGAATATTTAAGATTAGTGTCAACTTATGTAAACAGAAAACCATCGAGTGTTATAAAGTTAACAGTTCATGTTCTGCAGATTATAATTAAGAGAACTAAATTTTTCATATTAAACATGTTGAAGACAAAATTCGGAATTACATCTGAAAAACTATATCGTGAAATACAAACATCACTTGATGCTTGCATTATTTTAGATGAAGAAATCTCTGCTGCGGCAAAAGGAATCAGTTCGCTGGTTATATCGGATTAAAGAAGAAGTACGAAATGGAGGATTAAGAATGTTTAAAGATGCAACACTTTTGATTACAGGAGGCACAGGTTCATTTGGGCATGTCGTTCTAGAACGTTTCCTGGACACAGACATTAAAGAAATCAGGATTTTTTCAAGAGATGAAAAAAAGCAGGACGATATGCGAAGACACTATCAAAACAATAAAATCAAATTTTACATTGGTGATGTAAGGGATTTAGCTAGTATTAATAATGCTATGACCGGTGTTGATTATGTTTTTCATGCTGCAGCTCTTAAACAAGTGCCTTCATGTGAGTTTTTTCCGATAGAGGCAGTTAAAACCAATATTCTTGGAACTGACAATGTATTAACTGCGGCAATTTCTGCGGGGGTTAAAAAGGTGATTTGTTTGTCAACCGATAAGGCAGCATATCCTGTGAATGCTATGGGTATGTCGAAAGCACTCATGGAGAAAACCTTTATTGCAAAGTCTAGAACTGTTGCATCTGATAAGACACTAATATGTGGCACTAGATATGGAAATGTATTGGCATCAAGAGGTTCAGTCATTCCGCTGTTTGTAAGTCAAATCAAAAGTGGCCAACCAATTACAGTTACTGATCCGCTTATGACACGGTTTATAATGAGTCTGGAAGAGGCGGTCGAGCTAGTTTTGTTTGCATTTGAACATGCTGAAACAGGTGATATTATGGTTCAGAAAGCGCCTTCTTCATACATTGGTGACACAGCACAAGCTGTGAAAGAACTTTTTTGTGCTGATAACGAGATTAGAGTCATTGGTACCCGCCACGGGGAAAAATTGCATGAGGTTCTTTTGACAAAAGAAGAAGCCGCAAAAGCAATTGATATGGGTAATTTCTATAGAGTACCTTCTGACAACAGAGATTTGAATTATGAGAAATACCTAGATGAAGGTTCGGCAAGGATATCTGTTGCTGAGGAGTACAGTTCAGGGAATACAAGAATTCTATCCATTGAAGAAATTAAACAAAAACTATTAGAACTCGAATATATACAAGAGGAACTTCTTGCTTGGAAAGGCAATATTGTATGAAGTTTTTGATTCTTGGTGCAGCCGGAATGGCTGGACATACAATATCTCTCTACTTACATGAGAAGGGACATGAAGTTACAACTTTTGCGAAAAGAGAACTTTCATTCTGTAAAAATATCATAGGTGATGCTATGGATACAGAAAACTTGAAAAATACCTTGTTGGAAGGAAATTATGATTTTGTTGTGAATTGTATCGGTTTACTAAATAAAGATTGTGATTTGCATCCGTCTAGAGCAGTATATTTGAATAGTTTCCTGCCTCATTATATTTCAGACACATTGAAAGACACAAATACTCGAGTCATTCACATGAGTACAGATTGCGTTTTTTCGGGTAAGTTTCCACCATATAATGAGCATAGTTTTCGTGATGGTGAAACATTTTATGATCGGACAAAAGCGCTTGGTGAATTAGATGATACCTGCAACATAACTTTTAGAAACTCAATCGTTGGTCCCGACATGAAAGTTGATGGAATTGGATTGTTCAATTGGTTTATGAAACAATCAAATACGATTCAAGGATATAAAAATGTTATTTGGACGGGTGTGACTACTTTGACATTGGCAAAGGCTATCGAAAGTGTGACAACACAGAATATCTCTGGTATATATAATTTGGTCAATAATAAGAGTATCAGTAAATTAGACTTACTACTTTTTTTCAATAATAATATTAAGAATTGATCTCTAAGTATTATTACAAAAAATGATATTAAAATAAGTAAAATATTAGTTAATAATCGTAAAGATTTTGGTTTTGATGTGCCGGATTATGAAACGATGATCTTGGAAATGAAAGAATGGATTGAAAATCACAAGCATATGTATCCGCATTACTATGGATAGAGCTATTCAAGTGTGCATTTTATGAAAAAAACAGTTATTATTTTGATGCTAATTACTGTATTCTCTAAGTTGGTCGTGTTCTCCAGAGATGTTGTACTCGCCAGTTTTTATGGTGCTTCCAACATTAGTGATGCTTACTTGATTTCACTAACTATCCCTATTGTCATATTTTCTATGGTAGGTGTTGGGATATCTACAGCATATATTCCAATGTTTAGTTCGATAGAGAAAAATGAGGGATCTAAGAAGGCCATAGATTACACAAGTAATCTTATCAATTTTATATTGCTGATTTGCACTGTCATAATAGTCTTAAGCTATTTCAATTTAGAGTTTATCGTTCGATTGTTTGCTTCTGGTTTTTCGGTTTCCACCTTTCAACTTACTATTCAGTTTACAAAGATCACTTTGTTCGGAATATATTTTTCGAGTGTGATTTATATATTACAAGGATATCTTCAAATTAGAAGCAAGTTTATAATACCGGCACTTATAGGATTACCGATGAATATAGTTTTTTTACTCTCCATCGTTATCAGTAAGTCCACAAGTTTGAGCGTCCTCTCAATTGGTAGCGTTGTTGCTACGGCATCACAACTTTTTTTACTGATACCTTTAGCATTGAAATCGGGGTACACCTATAAACCTCTTTTAAACATTAAGGATAGAAATCTAAAAGAAATGGGAATGATTGCGTTACCTGTAATGCTAGGGGTTTCTGTAAATGAAATCAATGTATTGGTTGATCGAACGCTCGCATCTCAAATCTCTGTTGGAGGAATTTCTGCATTGACGTATGCAAACCGTCTGAATGGTTTTGTAGTGTCAATTTTCGTAATTTCAATTGCAACAGTAATTTTTCCCAAAATATCCGCTATGGCTGCTGTTGAAGATTTTTCTGGATTAAAGAAAGCGTTAGAAGGTGCGATAAATAGTATCAGCATTTTGCTTGTTCCTGCTACCTTGGGTTCGATGTTGTTTTCTAAACAAATCGTACAATTGTTATTTGGAAGAGGTGCTTTCAATGCAGACGCTATAAACATGACCTCAAATGCTTTGCTGTTTTATTCAATCGGAATGTTAGGTTACAGTTATCGGGAAATCATTGCAAGGGGCTTTTATGCTCTTAAAGATACAAGTACACCTGTTAAGAACGCAACATTCGGAGTTGTTCTTAACATAATTCTCAATTTTCTGCTTTCTAAGGTAATGGGTATAAGTGGTTTAGCACTTGCAACAAGTATTGCATCAACGTTTACATGTATTTTACTCTTTATCAGTCTTCGTAAGAAGATTGGCAGATTCGGAATTAAGAAAATTAGTATTTCGTTTATAAAAGTACTATTTTCATCGATCATTATGAGTTTGGTTTCCCAATTAACTTTCAACTACTTTATTACAGTATTTTCTCAAAATATATCACTAATCTTAGCAATTGGGATTGGAATTGTCTCTTATATTTTCGTTATTTCATTTATGAAAATCGAGGATGTTCAATCCATCATGAATGCAGTTCAAAAGAGATTTAGAACTTCATAATTGATACTCGAAGTTCCATTACTTAATTCGGATTTTTGAGTTTGTTTGTAAAGGCATAAAATAACTAAGAAGACTGTTATTACTTATATTTAAGCCTGCATTTCTATTAGTGGTGTTTGTATGCTAAAATAGATTTGTCGAAAAGAGTATCTAAGAGCTCTAAAAATCATGTTCAATCATTTGATTGAGGAACTTCAGACTACTCGCCACATAAACTGAGAGAAAGAAGGTTTATATGAAAAAATCAATTGTTCTGACAGTCTTGGTTTTTTTATTGTTAGGGTGCAGTCCAATGACAGTAGTTGACCCTGATCCTGAGATACCTGAAGATCCAATTATTGAAGATCCGGTTATCATAGAAGAACCAATTGAACGTTCTATATTCAACGGATTTGAATATGATGATGAGAAATATGAAGCTTTTGCGATCATGATTGAAAACACATCAGCCGCTCGACCCCAATCGGGCTTGTCTTTGGCAGATATCGTCTATGAGATTACGGTGGAAGGCTGGAGCATTTCTCGGATGGTCGCAATATTTGGCACCAACCATCCAACGAAAGTAGGTCCTGTTCGTAGCGCACGACTGCCCTTTGTAAATCTGATGGAAGAATGGAGGCTGCCATTTGCTCATTTTGGCAGTGCTTCAACAGGAGATGGCGATGCGTTTAGTGAGTTAAAAGCTCTTAATTTACCGATCCGCTTTGATGGTCATAAAGGGTTGAATGATGAATTTTACTCACGAGACAGCGCACGGACATCACCTCACAATGCTTATTTTAACGCTGAGAAGGCGAAGGTAAAGATTCCGGAATTGGCATATGAAGAGCGGTTTTCGTTTGATGATGAATCCAATGTTGATGATGCGGATGTCCAGACTGTTTCTATGAAGTATTCTTCAATCAATCTTGTGAAATATGAGTATGATCTTGCAACTAAGAAGTATTTGCGTTTTGTAAATGGGGATCCGCATATGGATGCCTATACTGGTAAGCAGTTAGCGATTACCAATATAATAGTTTTACATGCTCCGCATCGTTCTGTTGAGAAGGTTGAGTACGTGCTTGTGGATTTTGTGGGTGAAGGCAAAGCGGAATTTTTCGTAAATGGAAAGTACGAGATAGGATCTTGGATTAAATCATCAAAGACAGCAATTACCAAGTTCTTTAACAGCGCCGGGGAGGAAGTTGTTTTGCTTCCGGGTAATACCTGGATTCAGGTTGTGCATAGTAAGATTGTGATTGAAGTTGTACCGATAGCACAATAATAAAACTCATTCATTTAACAGTATCGCAAACTCAATCGAGATTGCGGTACTTTTTTTACATTTTTCTCATGTATGATACTAACACATCGCTCAACTGAGAACTGATAGTGAATGAAATTATTACTTTGTGAGTTAAATTGTATAACATAGTGCTGTATGATAGAATTAATAATATCGATAAGGAGGTAGCTTATGAGAAAAAAGAGTAAGCAATTTATATTTTCTGTTTCCATATTGGCTATTCTTATTATTTTGATTTCCGGTTGTTCGAAAAAGCCAGGCAGTGACCTTTTGAACATGAAGTTTTCCAAGGTATATGTGGGCGGATGGATGATGGAGACGGCGGACAGGCAAAAGCCGTTGAGTGAGTCGGATCGTGTTGAAATTACCAAGGCTTTGCAGATGTCGAAGTGGAGTTATCAGAAAGATCTTTCGGTGACTGTGCAAAAGCCGATAATCGTTTTATATGATGATGCTGGAGCGAAGGTTTCGGTGAGTGAGTATCAGGGAAATGCGCTGGTTTATTATGTGGATGCGCAGGCGCGTAACCGTGAGTTCTATTACGCTCCCATAGAAATACTGTCTTCGATTCGTGTGTTTAATGCGCGTATCGAGCCGGATTTGGTTACGGGTGAAAATGATGAGCTTCCTGAAGATTTGTTGAGTGTCTGGTTTGTTCAGGCGTATGTCGGTGTTTCACAGGATGCTACGGAAGACCGTTGGTTTGAGTTAGAGCAGGATGACAGTCTGTATATTCGGGCAATGTTGGATATGAGTCGTTGGAGTGAGGCGAAGGACTTGGCGGGTTATGCCTTTGAGTCTTATTATATGCTGCGTGGCGATGGCGGTTGGGCGATCAGTGTCGGTGTACTTGCTGAGCAAGCGTTGGTGTCGGTGAGTAATCCGATTATTGGTTTCAGTCGTAAAGTATATTATGCGCCGATCAGTGTGTTGGGGGATGTTGAAGAGGTGTTGCGTCGGATCAGTCCGGTTATTGAAGTTGAGGTCAGTGAGTTTATTAATGCCAATATTACCAGGGCGTACATTGGGGATTCAATGGCGGAGTGGGATGGCAAGTGGTTTGATTTAGATGAGGTGCAGGGTAGTGATTTACGCAGTCTGCTGCGAATTGAAGATTGGGTCGTTGCGCATGATTTGCCGGCGATTGGATTAGAGGTTTTATTTTCACTGGCTACGGATGATGGCATCAATTTTTGGATCAGTCCGTGGGATGAGGGCAGGGCGTTGGTCGGTGTGACGGTGTTGGAGAATGATTCGTATCGGCGTGAGTTCTATTATGCGCCAGAGTCGATCATCGTGGAAGGTCAGAATCTGTTGATGCTGATTCGTCCGGTTTCAAAGTATCCGGTGTTGAGCGATGCGTTGTTGAATGTTGATTTATCAGAGATGTTTAGCGGTGTGTGGTCGGATGATCCGGATGAATTTGTGGAAGAGTGGTCGCCGATCGCTCAGGAAAGCCGGGAGGCCTTGCGATTTACGTTGTCGTTTGATACGTGGATCGTGGCGGAGAATTTACCGCCGGTGGGACTGACACCTCAGTTTATCGTTCGAAGTGAAGAGGGTATCCGGATTTTCGGTACCGTGTTTGACGGTAAGTCGCTGATTGGGGTGACCAATGAAAATGTGGATGAGCCGGGTGAATATTATTTTGCGCCGGATTGGGTCGTGGAGTTCTGTGTTGATTTCTTGAATTCGCTAAAAGAGCAATAACAAAAAATTCGGAGGACGCTATGCGACTTCCGAATTTTCTTCTTTCTCTGATTTCATGCCGCCGGCATGACAGCCGTGGACTTTATTGACATCTTCACCGATGATTCGGTATATAAATATCATCAGTGCAGTAAAAGCAATCAGAAATAAAATGACGGTGATAATATCTTGCATTATTCAGACTCCTTTGTGCTCTTTTCGACGGTCAATCCGCCACCGGTACAGCCATGAACGTTTTTGCGCTGATTACCTAGACTAAAGTAGATCAACATAATGATTACTGCTACAACTACTATAATAATGATGTCAAGTGCATTCATAGGTACCTCTTTTAAGAATAATGATTAGATTAAATTATAAGATATTATAACAATATGTAAAGATATTTCGAAAAATCCAATCCAGTTTGTTATAATTCATAAATGGAGGTTCTTATGAGTGAAACTGAACCATTTATAGATTGCCACTGTCACGCTTTTTGGGATTTTGATGATGGTGTCAGGACGAAAGAAGATGCGTTGGAGTTGCTCCGTTGTGCGCAAGGAACAGGAATTACAGAGATTTTTGTCACTCCACATTTAATCATAGGTGGTTTATATGAACCTGACTTCGATCTGATTAAATCAAAACTGAAGAATCTGATTCAGTTGCGAGATGATAACGGTCTAGTCATTCGATTAAAATATGCCAGTGAGTTTCGTATCAATGATCTATGCTTTGATGCTATCGAATCTAAAAGTTATGTTTGTTATGAGAATACAAACTGGATTTTAATCGAGTTTACTCGAGGAATCATAGATTCAGAGATTATAAAGAATGCTGTTTCAGCATTGAGCAAAAATGGAGTGAGAATCTTGATCGCACATCCCGAACGATATTTTGACTCTGAGAAACAGGCAGTTGAAAAATGCAAACTTTGGCAAAGTTGGGGATGTTTTTTTCAGATCAATCGAACAAGTTTGATCGGATACCATGGAGAAAGGGCTGATAAGATATCTTGGCGTTTGATATCCGAAGGACTTGCCAACATCGTAGCTTCAGATGCTCATCAGGGTGAAGGTAAGCGGGAGTGTCGATTGGATGATGTACATGCGATGCTTGTGCGCAGATTTGGCAGGATTGCGGCGGATACGCTGTGTATCGAGAACCCGACGTTGCTGAGTCAAAACAAAGAATTGCTTTCGATTTCGGTTAATAAAGCTTGGTGGCATCGATAATAAAGAGAGCAATCTCTTTTTTTATAGAAGTAACACGCTTATTGTGAAAATAATATTAAAAGCTAAAAAACGGCATAGAAACGGTGTTTAGTATTGCGAAAACGTGCACAAACCCATTGAACAGTAGGTTTTTTAGGTATATGATGTGATTAAGAAAGGTTCGAAAAAGGAGACGAACATGAAAATACGATTGTCAAACGATGCAGGTATTGTAAAGGAAAGCAAGGTTGGCATAAGTTGGACGGTATTTTTCTTTGGGTTCTTTGTACCTTTTATCCGAGGGGATATGAAGTGGGGGATTATCTTGTTGTTAGGAGCATTGGTCTTGGGTGTGCCAACCGCAGGACTCGGAAGTGCAGCTCTGTTTATTGTATTTGCATTTCTGTATAATAAGATTTACATTAATGATTTGTTGAAGAAAGGTTTCAAACCTGCCACTGAGGTAGACTCAAACATCTTAAAAGAAAAATTTCAGTCTTAAAAAAATATAGAAACTAACATAGCTTGTCTGAGGACAAGCTTTTATTTTTCATAAGAAAACCAGCACCGGGGGGCGGTGCTGGCTTTGTAGGATACGTAATTCCCTAATGATATTGTGACGGCTTGGGGGAAGTCGTCACGGGATCCGACATCCTTGCCGGAAATGTGTGTGGGGGGGGGATTGCATTTCCGACAATCGTCATATTATCACATATTTTGAGTGTTGTCATCAGTTTTTATGTGTTATGAAATTAATTTCACGATTTGTCATTGAGGTTCAAACGATGTGTCCAATAATCATGACAATGAAAGTATTTTCAGCTCAGTAATAGATAATTTCTATCATTATTGATGAAAATTTCTATTTGAAAGTTGTGAATTTCTAGCACTTGTGATATATTCAATTCGTTAGGGGTGTGGGGCTCTTGAAAAAATATAGGAATATTCTTTTGTCTGTACTTGATATCGTGATGGTGCTGGTGGCGTACTA